>JAITPH010000012.1 GCA_031289515.1 Tannerella sp. | reverse complement strand
GAGCCTTTATCCTGAACGGCTTGCCCGCATCCAGTATCGTATCGCTGCTTACCGAAAGGCCGTACTGACCGTTTGATAAAGTCGAAAGCGCCCAGTTCTCGTTTACCATAACAGTATATTCAAGGTTGCTGCCGGGATTGTTCAAAGCCTCGTAAATCGAATCCCTTCCGGTATAGCCTTCGCTTTTGACACGGTTTATCGTAAACAGATAATGGTGATTACGCTCTATGTCGAGATATTTTCCTGTAACAGGATCGTGGAAGTCAAGGCGGTAGTAGGAAGTATCCGTAGTACCTGTTATTTTTGCAAGAAGCAGGCAAATACGGCTTTTGTTAAAACTGTTAATATCTAATGTAACGCCCTTGAAATTTTTCGTTCCGAAGGGATATTCATATATGTAAACCGTTTTCGCGGCGTTTGTGGCATTTGTCTTTTGCAGCAGCCTCCGGTCGTAAAAGCCGAAGAAGTCGGGACCGGCCGAAGGAACGGCTATTCCAGCTATCGGTGAAGCGGGTTTCACATATCCGCCTGCGAAGGGATAGTGATATATTCCCCAGACAACCGTTTCGGCGTTGAAATTGCCTGTCGCATCCTGTACGCTTTCGCCCATTTGAACCTGTATCTTGGCGACGGCGCGAGTCATTTCGCAGGTATACGAGGATGGCCAGCTTGCGATTTCGCCGTACATCGGCAGTTTTTCGTCGCCCGAATAAAACTGATGCTTTTCCAGTTTGAAATACTGGTTGATATTGTCCGGCGTAAGACCCGACAGGTTTGTAGTAGAGCCTGCGTCGGAATTTGCGATACATATTATCCTGTCTCCGCTTGCCGGAGTGAACGACGACAGTTGCGGCAGCAGTTGCGTTGCCTGTCCGTTGTTTAAAATCTTCGAGCCGCCTATAATTTCGGAATGGATCAGGTTTGTGCCGTTGAACACGAGCACCCAGACGGAATCAACCGTACACTCGCTTTCGGTTGCGGTACTGTACACGTTAACGCTGGCAGCGTCGGGAAAAAAGAGGGTTATACAATTCCCCCCCCCTTATTTTCGGGGTCATCTCCCACCTCGTTGTTGCACGACGTCAGGCAATGGATGCAAATCAGTAAAATAGCTAATCGCTTCATAAATTTAAAATTTTAAAATGTTTTTTTGTTTTTGATTATTATTATAACCGGTTGCAAAGTTGCGATAAATAATTTTCATAAAAAAGTATTTTGCGATAAAAATGCGAAAACCGTATAATTTTTTCTTTTTTTGAGAATGTTGTTACCTCCGCAATGACGGTGGGCGCGGTATTGATTCCCTCCTGTGGAGGGGAATCAATACACGGCTACGTTTTCCTGTGCTTGGAGACGAAGACGAGGGGCGTATCGCCAAAGGCTTCCTTGAATGCGCGCGTGAAATATGCCTGACTTTCGATGCCTACGCTGCACATTACGTCCTGAATTGGCATCTGCTTCTCGATCAGCAGGCGGGCTGCCTTCCGCAAGCGGTGGTTGAGTATAAATTCCACTATCGACTTTCCGGTTAATGCCTTCATCTTGCGGTAGAGCTTGCTGCGGCTCATCGACATTCCGGCGGCTATGGTATGAACGTCGAGGCGGGAATCGGTAATGTGGCGGTCGATTACGGCGACCAGATCGGTCAGAAAGCGGTTGTCGAGTTCGTTCGACGACAGTTCGCCGCTGTCGGCGAAATAGTTCCGCGCATAGTAGTCCCTGACCGTCTGCCGGTGACTGAAGATGTTGCGGACGGTCAGCTTGAGCAATTCGAAATCGACCGGCTTCTCGACATAAACGTCGGCTCCCGAATCCGCGCCCTCGATTTTGCTGTCCATTCCGGTCTTTGCCGTCAGCAGTATCACCGGTATGTGCGACGTCCGCAGATCGGTTTTTATCTCGCGGCTCAACGTTATGCCGTCTTTCCGTGGCATCATTATATCGCTTATGACCAGGTCTGCAACCGTCTTTCGCAACAGCTCCGATGCCTCGACGCCGTCGCCTGCCTGAATGACTTTATACTCGCCGGACAGTGCGTCGGCGATGAAACGGCGCATGTCGGCATTGTCCTCGACAAGCAATATCCGCTTCGAGACGTTGTGCAGCAGCTTGGGGTCTACGTCCTGCTGCAGGCTTTTTTTCAGCTGGACGTCGTTTTTGCATGCCTCCGCTGCGTCCCCCGCTGCCGCCTCAGCTGCCTCCGCTGCCTCCTCCGCTGCCGCGTCCTCCGCCGCGTCCGAAAACGGCAGCCGGACGGCAATCTCCGTGCCCCTGCCTCCGTCGCTCCAGATGGACAGGCCTCCCCCGCACGCCGTAACGAGGCTCTTTACGAGCGAGAGGCCGATGCCTGTTCCCCCGCCCTGAAGATTCGACTTGTAAAACCGCTCGAATACTTTCGACAGCTCTTCCCCCGCTATCCCGATGCCGGAATCGTCGACGACCATCAAGAAAAACCTGTCCGCCGACGGCGCCGTCGGCGCTACAATCTCCATGCCGGTGGCATACTGCGGCGTGAAATGCCGGTGTTCCGCCAGCGTCCGCACGCGGATACGGCCGCCGTCGCCGGTGAAACGGAACGAATTGTTGAGCAGATTCATCAGTATCTTCTCGACGACGCGCCTGTCGACACGGAGAGGCGAAGGTATCGCGTCGTCGAACTCGACCGTGAAACGGATATTCCTCTGCTCGCCGTATTCCGAGAAATCGGCTGCTATATCGCGGACATGTTCGTTGAGGGCGGTCGGTTGCGCGTCGAATTTAAACTTGCCGTTATCTATTGTCCGCATCAGCATCACCTCGTCGACGAGACCGAGCAGGCGGCGCGAATTGTTCATCAGTATACGGTAGTGTTTTTCCGTCAGGCCGTTCTGCCGCAACTTGTCGGCCGTTGCCATTATCAGCGAGATGGGCGTTTTGAAATCGTGCGATATGTTGGTGAAAAAAAGCATCTGCGCCTGACGTATCTCTTCCTGCTTGTTCTTTTCCATGCCGTCGAGACAGAGCTGCAGCTTCAGCTTTTTACGCTCCCTGTAGTATCGCATTATAAAGGACATGACGGCAATCGCCAGCGCAAGGTAAAGCAGATACGCGGGCAGGCTGAGCCAGGGCGCGGGCTTGCGGACAATCTTCACCGAAGTTATCCGGTCGCTGCTTATGCCGTCGTTGTTTATCGCCACTATCTCGAAACGATATGTGCCGGGCGGCGTTTTCGAGTACTGCACCACCGGATTCGAGACGTTTGCCTCGACCCACTCGTCGTGATAGCCGAGCAGCCTGTAACGGAACATGTTTTTTTCGGGCATCAGATAATTGTCCGACGAGAAGCGGAAGCCGAAATTGGACTGGTCGTGACGTAGTACAACCGTTTTTCCGTCGTCGCCGTAAGGGGGAACAGCCGGCCGGTAATCAATAAAAAAGTCGGAGATGAATGCTTCCGGCAAATGGCTGTTGACTTTTATCCTGCCGGGATCGATAACCGTAAATCCGTTCGTCAGACCGTAATAAATCTTGCCGTCCCCCGCCCGCATCATCGCCAAGGGATAGCTTACCTGACCCTGAATGCCGTCGCTGCTGTTGTAGCGCAGGAAGGCGCTGTCGCGGGTATTGTAGCGTACAAGACCGCTGTTTGTGCCGAGCCACAGGCAGGAATCGCCGTCGCTGTAAATGCTGAATATGGAAACTACTCCGCGCTTGAGGATGTGCCGGAATACAGTGAATTGCCCGGTCAGGGTGTTGTATCTGACAAGTCCGTTTTCTTCCGTGCCGATCCACAGATTCGACGAGCCGTCCATGCAAAGCGTCCGGAACTTCATGTACCTGTCTTCCGGAAACGCGATGTTCACTGCCTCGAAAGTCTTTGCATCCACGGCATAGAGCCGCTCGGAACTGAGCGCCCACAGCTTGTCGCCGCCGTCGCGGTAAATGTCGAAGATGTAGGATGCGTCGGTATTGCTGCTGTCGGGCAGGTCGACGTGGCGGAACGTATTGTCGCCGAACGAAAGTAGCGAGAGCCGCATGTTCCTGTTCTGATAAGCCACCCACAGCCCGGAATCGCTTTCGGCGACTATCTTGCGGATGCTGCTGTCGTCCAGTCCGTCGGATTTAAGCCTGTAATGCCTGAAGGTGCGCGTCGGGACATGATAGCGGTCGATTCCGCCCTTGTAGGTTGCTATCCACAAATTGTCGGCGCTGTCGAGCACGAGCGACTTGACGCTGTTGAAGGTAAGACTGTTGCTGTCGTTCTCGTCGTGGAGCAGATAGCTGAAGCGGCCGCTTTTCTTGTCCATGCGGTTGACGCCGCCGCCTTCCGTACCTATCCACACGCTGTTTTCGTCTTCCACGAACGAACTGACCGGCGAATAGTTGAGCCGCCCTTCTTCCCTGCCGTAATTTTCAAATGCGTCTTCCTCGTCCAGATTCACATAACAGATATGACCCGAATAGGTGCCTATCCAAATGTTTTTTTGCCTGTCTTCGTCTATTGTCCAGACCGAATTGTTGGGCAAGGCATAGGGATTTGAAGGGGAATGGGCGTAATGAACGACCTCCCCGGCGTCGGGAGAATATACATACACGCCTTTTAAGGTTCCTATCCAAATCTTGCCGTTGCGGTCGATATGGAACGACCTTAGCGTGTTCTTGCCGGTGTATTTGAACAGGTCCGTTTCTGCGTCGACCGTAAATGTCGTCATGTCGATTCTGTACAGTATGTTCGGGCTTGCGTGCACCCACATCTTGCCGTCTCTTACGGCTGCATAGCGGACTTGTCCGGCGCGGGGCAGGCTTGCCCGGTATTCGAACATGCTGTCGGAATAGTTGTACCGGTAAATGTCTCCGGAGCGACCGAACAGGTAGAAATCCGTACCGTCATGGCAGGAGACCGTATTTTGAGGCGGGGCGGCGTTGCCTTTTGTCGCAGGCGAAAACCATTTGCCGCCCGCTTCGTCGAACATTTGCCATGCGCTGTCGTATTTCCAGAGGATGCCCCTGCCGTCGAAAACGGTCTGAACGGCATTTCCTTCGGCAAGAAAAACGAAAACGCCATGATTTTTATCGTATCTGTACAGTCCGTAATTCGTACCGGCGACGATACGCCCTTCTCCGTCCACCGTCATGTCTAAGAACTGCCATTCGACATCCGGCTTTATGGCGGCAAAGTTTCGGTGATAGCTCTTATAGTCGTAGCCGTCGAAACGAAACAGTTCGGCTTCCATCATCATCCAGATGAAACCGTCGCCATCCTGACAAATGTCAAAAATTCCGTCGTAAAGCAAGCCGTCTTTCGGCGAAAACGTCCGGAACTTGTATTCCGCCATGCCCGATTCGGGTATCAAAAATATTGCCATCAACAAAAGAAGTCGTCTCATTGCCGGAAACGCGAGACTGCCGAATGTATGCGCGGACAGTCTGCCGGATGTCTGCGTTGACAGACTGCCGGACGAAACGGTCGTCGGGAGAATCGCCTTTACCGGTGCGGGGATAAGATTCTGTTTCATTTTAATTTTGTGTTTGCGGTTATGTTGTTTCAAGTACTGGGCTTGCGGCTTGCGCAA
>JAITPH010000264.1 GCA_031289515.1 Tannerella sp. | reverse complement strand
CTGCTGCCCCAGCGACCCGGTCCGACAAGCACAAATCCCTGTTCCTTTTCGGTAAACTGTCGATTAATTCGTTCGATTTCCTGCGCAATAACCGGATTATTGGACGGATTAAACGCTTCCGTCCTGACGTACAACAAATCGTATACATCGCTTACAATGCCGTGACCCAAAACTTTTTTCGAGAAAATAATCGTGTCCTCTTTCCGGATACTTTCAAGATTTTCGTCTATCATTTCCTTCTGATCGACGATAGGGCGAATCTGAAGAACATAAAAAGCCCCCTGATTGTTACAATTGGGCTTTATATCGACGGCAAACTCGATTTCAATAGGCCGTCCCATCTCTTTTTGACCCCTTTCAAGCAGATTGTTCAAAGTCTCGCACAAAGGCAGCGTATCGTATTGGAGTATGCTCGCAAACGACAGGATTTTCCTGCCTTCGGGATAATAGCCGTCGAGAATAACCTGATTTTGAGGCTCGTAAGTCGAAGCTATATATTTGAGTATGCCGTCTTTTTCGGCGTCTTTGACAGTCAGTTTGACAAGATTAAAAGCATCGTTGGAAGTGATGTCGTAAGGCTTTTCCCGCATGTCGAGGGCGAGAAAGCTCTTTTGCGTTTCGCGCAGGGCGAAGTCTACCGTACTCAATTGCAGAATGTTATGCGGATGGAGAGGCGAGAATCGTAAAGTGACGTTTCCATCGACAACATATTTTCCCAGACCAAGCGCGATATTTGCGATTCCGTCTTCAGCCTTTTCGTCGCCTATCGGATAGAAATTGAGCGATTTCGCCACTCCGCTGATTGTAGGATACAGATGGTCGCCGTACCGTATGCCGACCACTTCCTGCAATACGATTGCCATTTTCTCGCTTTCTATCAAATTGCTTGTCGCAGTCATATACGCCTTGCTGTCCCTGTAATAAACGGACGCATAAACGCCCTTGATAGCCGCTCCGACCGCTTCAAGCATCGTGTACTTATCGGAAATATTCGGCACCATATAAGTAGAATATACTCCGGCAAACGGCTGATAATGAGCATCTTCAAGAAGGCTTGACGAACGCACCGCTATCGGACGCCTGATGACTTCGAAGAAAGCCATCAAATCTTCGATCAGTCGGTTAGGCAGCCGGGCATGAAGAAAGTACGCGAGAATCTGTTCGTCGGTGAAATCGTTTAGCGCCACCTGATACAGATTGTTCGTTTCCATAAATTCATCGAAGATATCGGTACACAGGACGACGGTTTTTGGGATATTCACGGTGAAATTCTCATTTTCGAGATACAGATTCGTTTTTATCATGGTGCCCACGAAAGCAAGTCCGCGTCCCTTTCCACCGAGCGAGCCTTCGCCGATGCGGGCAAAATTACTGTATTCATCGAAACGCTCTTTCTTATAGACCGCCACGACGCCGAAATTCTTCATCTTGCGATATTGCACGATTATATCGAAGATAAACCGTCGCGCCTCGTCCATATCGCGGTATTCGCTCACGTCTATTTGCCGGAGCAGTTCGGCCGGCGGAAACATCGCCCGCGAATAGAAAAACCGCGAAAAGTGATTTTGCGACAAATGGTATTTAAGCGAATCGTCCGGTATGCTGAACACCTTGTTTTGCAAGTCTTTGAGGTCTTTTATTCGCATAAATTCTTCTTTGGTAGCCGGGTTGATAATCACGAAATCACCGAAGCCGAAGCGTTGCCTGACGATCTGTTTCAAGTCGCGCGGATACGTCTTCGACTGTTTGTGAATAAACGAAGCGTATACTTCGCGCGCATATTTTTCGTTTTCAATCTCCGACGACTGGATGATTATCGGCAGCGGGCTTCTCTGTTCGCGGATATAACTGCAAAAACGGTAGCCTGCAAGCGGGTCTTTCACGCCTTCGCGCATGAACGACATGTCCGAAATGACGCCCAGAATATTGTCTTTGTATTTGTCGTAAACAGCCATTGCGTCCTCGTAAGTACAGGCCATCGCTATTTTCGGACGTCCGCGCATACGAAGCGTCCGTTGATGTTCGTTGAGCGCTTCCTTGGCAAATTCCATGCTTTGTTCGAGCACAAACCGGTAAAGATGCGGCAAGGCGGCAGAATAGAAGCGGATAGAATCTTCGACCAGCAGAATAATCTGAACGCCAACGCTTTCGGTGTCGTAAGGCGCATTCATCTTGTCCTCGACAAGTTTGATTATCGCCAGCAGCAGTTCGGAGTTGCCGAGCCAGCTGAAGACGTAATCGATAGCGCTAAGGTCTTCGTGAGCAATACATTTCGACACCTCTTTCGAGAACGGAGTAAGCACGACGATCGGTATTGCCGGATAATGCAGTTTGATGGATTTTGCCGTTCCGAAAATATCGCGGTCTACCATGTTCGGCATGAAGATAACAAGCTCGAACCGGCGATACGACATTTCCCTAAGCGCTTCTTTCTCGTCGGTTGCCAGCGTGAAGCGGGGCGGATAACGAAGGCTTAGCGACACGTATTCGTTGAATATCTGCTCGTCGACGCGGCCGTCGTCTTCGAGCATGAAAGCGTCATATTTCGTTGCAATCAGCAGCACGTTGTAAACGCGCTTGTGCATCAAATTGGCAAATGAGGTATCCTTAAACGCTACTTTTCTAAATTCCTGAATCTTGCTCATATAGGCTGTTAAATAAAGTCGATGACGTGTTAGATAAAATTTATCGGCAAAATTACGAAAATATTTTGTCATTCCGAACAAAGTTTGTACTTTTGTATCCCGAAAACATATATGGAGGTGGCTAAGGTGTTAGATACAACAATTGCATTCGACTAATTCAATTCTCCAATACATTTTCAGGAGTTGTTTCGTTCATTGACTGCTTGCAGCGGCAAGTATTCCGTCATGCGAACGTATTTCGTCATTGCGAGTTTGCGAAGGCCGGTCGACATGACGGGACAGGAAAAGCGAAAGCAGAAGACACACGAGATGTCTCCACTCCGCTGCGCTGCGGTCGACATGACGGGACAGGATAAACGAAAACAGAAAAAAAATGATGCGGCAGACGAAAAAAAAGTTCGATTCTTTACAGCTCTTATATAATGTACGTGCGTACAGTTATTATATAAAAGAATAATCGAAATGTTAAACATTCATAAATAATTTGGTTATATGAAATAAGTTTTTTATCTTTGCATCAAATTAGTTTTTCGATGAAACCGTAGAGTTATCAACAATCACCCGATGAAAGCGTTTTTCGGATGTAAAAAAAGCGGAAGCGCCATATACTTGAGAAAAGAGATGCAAACAGTTCGACCGGTCTCCGGTTTAACGCCAAACGGCGAAGAGCGCCGAAGGATTTTTAGTCAAGTTTTGCATTCTCTAACGAATTAATCGACGATTTTTGCCGGTGAAACCGCAAAAAAGCCCTCGATGGAATCGTAACTCACCTTAGCTTTCGTCCTCGAAATTCGATATTTCGTATGGCAAACCGGTAGGTTTTGTACATTATACCGAAAATTTCGTATAAAATGTAGTATTTTTTTTAAAATTATATATATCTTTGCGATGTGATTTTGAAATGATTTTTGCCATGGAGCGCATGGCGACGATGAGAGAGAAGAGAGAGAGGCGCTCCGGAAGCGGGAATAGTTGTAGTTAAGTCATGTTTTTAAAAAATAATGGGGTGAACGAATCCCCGAAGTAAAATTTTTATAATATTGACGGGAAGGGTTTAAAATTTGTACGGGCGAAGGCGCCCTCGAAACGAGGACTTGTATCGTCATAAAAAGTGAGAGTATGAAAAATATAGCATTATTGTTATCAATGTTGGTGTTGGCGGTTACGGGATCGGTAACGAGGGCATTCGCGCAAGAGATGGCGTTGAAGACAAACCTGTTATACGATGCGACGACAACGATGAATCTGGGCTATGAAGTAGCGCTCGGAAAGAAGGTGACATTGGATATTGGGATTAACTACAATCCGTGGACTTTAGGCTACAAATGGGTAGGACTCGAAGGCACCGATAACCGGTTCGTAGAACAGCGCAAAAGCATGATGCTGAAGCACTGGATGATTCAACCGGAACTGCGCTGGTGGAGTTGTGAAAAGTTTAACGGGCATTTCTTCGGCATTCATTTGCTTGGCGGCCAGTTCAGCATAGGTGCGATCGACCTACCGTTCGACATTGGCAGGTACAAGGATGAAAACGGAGATTATTACGGAACGTATCCCGCCGATATGGTTACTGCCGCCGGCGACAAGGTTACGGGAGTGCAGTACAAACCGGGATCGGGTGACGATTATTACAAGCCGCTCGCAGAGGTTCTGGGCGAAAAGGAAGCAAGAAATCAGATCATCTACCGAAACGTAGACAGAGATGGAGTTTATATCAACACGTTTGACGGCTGGTTCATCGGAGCCGGAGTCTCATACGGATACCATTGGATTCTGTCACCACGTTTCAGTATGGAGTTCAGTCTGGGCGTCGGATATGCTTACATCGACTACGAAAAACTGAGATGCGTAACTTGCAAACAGGTGGTCGAAAAGGACGCAATAAATTATTTCGGCGCTACGAAAGCCGGAATATCAGTAGTATACATGCTAAAATAATAAACTATGGACAAGATTATTTACATATTTGTTTTGATGATTGGCTTTACATTCTGTACGGCAGTCGAGGCGCAAGGACAGCGCAACGGCGTCACGCAAGTAAGGCAAAAGAATGCATCAAAGGAAGGAGGAAGCGAAAAAGCATCCGCCCAGAGCAAGAATCGTGTGACATACAAGCAGAATTATATGAAGCAGGTAGGCGATTCGTTAGTCGTGGACATGGATATAGATATGTCCAAACTTGACGTGCCGACAAACTTCGCGCAGATACTTACGCCGGTTATCGCTTCGGAAAGGGAAGAAATAGAATTGCCGAAAGTATATGTACAGGGACAAGCCCGCAACAAGGCATACATCCGCGAACTGGAACTCGACGACCGGGCTTATACGGAATTTGAGAACAATCTGCCTTACGCGGTCGTCAAACCCAAAGGACTGCTGAACTACCATTTCGCGGTAGCGTTCGAGCCTTGGATGACCGATGCATTTCTCGACGTCGAGGAAGACCTGTGCGGTTGCGGCGACGAATCGAAGATAGCACGCTCAAGAATATTTGAGGAAACGACAAAGGAAAAGGTGGCAATAGTAGCAGATCCGCCCTATCGGGTAAATCCCCGTCCGTCATACATACAGCCGGAAGTAGAAGTACTCAAGGTGCGTAACGAACTGGAAAACGCATATCTGGACTTCCCGCGCGGACAAAACGAAATATTGCCGAACTACGGTCACAATCAGACCGAACTCGCCAAGATAGACAAAATGATACGCACCATATCGACAAACAAGGACATAACGGTGCAGGGCATATATATGGCAGGATTCGCTTCGCCCGAAAGTTCTTTGAAATTCAATACCGAACTGTCGGCTGCACGTGCGGAATCGATGATGAAATATTTTATGAATTACAGCAACTTGCCGGCAAATCTGTTTGATACCCGGACAGGCGGCGAAGACTGGGACGGCTTGCGCAAGCTGCTCGAAGACTATCCGCTGTCGAACAAGAGCGAAATATTCAAGCTGATGACTTCGATACGCGACCTGGACGAGCGCGAGAAGGCAATAAGCAAAATAGGCGGCGGACGCCCCTATAAGATAATGTACGAAGAACTGTATCCGAAACTTCGTCGCGTGGTTTGTGAAGTCAGCTATACGGTAAAGGACTTCTCGATCGAAGAAGCAAAGGAAAACATCGCGTATGCGCCGCAACTGCTAAGTCTCAACGAGATGTATATAGTGGCAAATACTTACGAAGTCGGCAGTCCGGAGTTTTTGAAAGTATTTGAAGTAGCGAGGGTAGAGTTCCCCGACGATCCTGTAGCAAATCTTAACGGCGCGGCAGCGGCATTGTCGAAAAACAATCTGCGCGACGCCGAGAAGTTCCTCAAACTCGCCGACCCGACGACGCCCGAATATGCAAACAACATGGGTATACTGCAATTATTGCAGGATAACTATCGCGAAGCGGAAAGACTCTTGAAATTAGCCGAAAGCTCCGGTCTGACCGATGCAACGGCGAACATCAGAGAGTTAAGAAAGAAACTGGCGAACGTAAACAGTCGCCGTGAAGCAGGCATCACAGACGATAGCGAAAGCTCCGACGACGCGCAAGCGCCGCCCGCGCCGCCGCAACGACGTAGAAGCCAACAGTAGTAATGAATTATGAATAACGATTTAGCATTATCTTGAAAGTGAGAGAGATGAATAACAAATATTATACTAACAAATTAAAACAATTAGAAAATGGAAAAAATTATTAATTCTTTAAACTATTTTATTATTAACTTAAAACAAACAAAAGTTATGAAATTTAAACATTTATTTTTAGGAATGTTGGCTGCAGCAGCGATAGTTAGCTGTAACAACGAAAGTGTGG
>JAITPH010000205.1 GCA_031289515.1 Tannerella sp. | reverse complement strand
TTTCCAAATCGTACTTGCTGCTGTTCTCGTAATTGTCGCTGTTTGTCAGATAGTCATCATCCAAAAGCAAACCCGAAAAATCAACATTGACCGCAAATTTCACCTGTCCCGTGCGGCTGTCTTTTGCCAAGTTCTTTATGGTTGTTTGCGGGTTTGTCCTTGATTTCTCGAATGTTCCTATGCTCGGATTGATTGCATATTTCACTTCTTGATTGCCCGCCATAGCCGAAAATGTGTGCATGTGCAAAACGCCTCTATCGTTGAATCTGCTTTCTGGCACCCTATCTCTTAGCACATTCAGCAGCTTTGTGTCGCCAAATATATAAATGTAGAAGGGACGTTGCCCGTTGATTGTGATTGGAGCATCTACCTTATTATAATATGTACCGTCAAATTTTGAGGTAAGTTGATATACAATAACCGAGCCGTTATTTTCACGTTTGAGATAGTCGGAAACTTGATTTTTGATTCCAATTTGCTGATTTACAAGATAATTTTCAGCATTGACGCCTCTTCCGGGCGAAAATATGCCGTCTGTCACAAGAATTGAGATGATATTATCCTTCGTGGCGGATAAGACATCTCTTATAACATTGGCAATATCGGATGTGCCGCGATTCCCCCCCCCCCTTTTGGCTGAATGATGACGGTTCGAGTTTCAGTATGAAATCCTCAATGACGGCAATATCAGAACCGGAACCTTGCGGTATGACTTTGCTGTTAATGTAGAACAGGTTCAGGCTGTCGGCTACTCCGGATATCTTTATATCACTCAGATAGTTATAGACAGCCTGTTCAAACTCGGTAACGCCTCTCACATACCCGTCCATGCTACCGGAATTTTCGATATAGACGTTGATGACTGGCGTGACGGCCGGGATAGATTCGGTCTGTAAAGGCACAGCAGAGCCTGCGGGAGTAGCTCCTCTCCCTCTGGCTTGTCCTCTACTGTCGCAAGCTACTGTCAAACAGGCAATTGCCAATAATACTAAGTATAAATTCTTGATGTTCATACATTTATAATCTTGTTGTTTACGATAATCTGTTTCACTCAGAGGAGCCGCACTCTCTCCTACCATGAATGCATGAAAGGGGTACAACTATGCAACTCCGACGCGGCAAAATTATAAAAAAAAATTATATAATCAAGAAAAAAATAAAAAAAAATTGATTTTTTTCAAAAAAAAACTCTGCATAGATGGCTAATCAATTTAATATTACGGCTTTGGACTCGGAATGGGGTGTGATTTTTTTTTGACTGCTTACGGATTTTAGGATAAGAAAGGACGAAAAAAGGGTGTTGGGAGGAGAAGGGAGGAACATACAGTGATACAGGCTCACTGAACTTCCGGGAAATGAGGCTGTCTCAAAAGTCAGACAGCCTAACAATCATGTTCATCAGATATTTACGCAAGTAATCATGCCTTTGGTCGAGATGGGGCATTTGACGAAGAAGGAATAGCGCGAGACAATTCACTCCGCCGGATTTTCGTAATCCGGCGGAATGAACCGTCAATTATAAATTCGACAGTCCCTGTTCCAGATCGGCTATCAGGTCGTCTATGTCTTCTATGCCTATGGAGAAGCGTATCAACGTGTCGCTTATGCCTACCTGCTCGCGGATTTCTTTCGGTACGGACGAATGGGTCATCGACGACGGTATCTCGATTAGCGATTCGACGCCGCCCAGACTTTCTGCCAGCGTTATCACTTTCAGGCTCTCGACAAATGCTTCCGCGTCCGCCTGACTGCCTTTTATCTCGAACGAAAGAACGCCGCCGAAGCCGGTTGCCTGCGTTTTCGACAACTCGTGCTGGGGATGGATTTCAAGTCCGGGATATAATACCCTTTTTACGCGCGGATGCTGCGCCAGATAACGGGCGACGGTCAGCGCGTTCTTCTGGTGCTGCTCCATCCGCAACGCCAGCGTCTTGATTCCACGGAGGGTGAGGTACGAATCGAAAGGAGCAAGCACGGCGCCGATTGCGTTTTGATGAAATTGAAGCGTTTCGTAATACGCGGGGCTGTTGCAGAGCAGCGCGCCGCCGAGTACGTCGCTGTGTCCGCCGATATATTTGGTGGAACTGTGTACTATGATGTCTGCGCCCAAATCGAGCGGCTTTTGGAAATAGGGCGAGAGGAACGTGTTGTCGACAACCAGAATTGCGCCGCATGTCGAGGCAATGTCTGCAATCCGGCGTATGTCGCATACCTTGAGCAGCGGATTCGACGGCGATTCGATCCATATCATCCGCGTTTCTCCGGGCCGGATGGCTTGGCGGACCTGCTCGTCGTCCGTTGCGTCCACGCAGGTCGCCGTTATGCCGTTTTTGTTCAGTATGTCGTTGAAGACACGTTTCGTGCCGCCGTACAAATCGTCGAAAGCCACGATATGGTCGCCGCTTTTGAGCATTGCCGTCAGGAGGGTTGTTTCGGCGGCCATGCCGGAGGCGAACACCAGTCCGTATGCTGCGTTTTCTATTGCGGCCAGCTTTGTTTCCAGCGCTTTGCGCGTCGGATTCTGGCAGCGCGTGTATTCGTAACCGGCGGTGAGGACGGTTACTTTACGGCGTGCGAACGTGGTGGACAGGTGTATCGGAACGTTGACGTCGCCTGTCGCGCCTTCTCTGAAATCAGGCTTTTCGCCTGCGTGTACGGCTTTTGTAGCAAAGCCTTGATTTTGTTTTGAGTGCATTATTATTATTTTTTGAGATGCAAAAGTAATATGTTTTGCCGCAATAAAAAAAGAATTTGCCGTTTTTCCGAAAAAAAAATATCAGGCTTTCAAAAAAACGGCGTGCGAAAGCGCGCTGATTTTAAAATTTCAGGTAGGCAGCAGGCGGTTGTAGTGGCAGAAGAGCAGGTTGCCGCCGTCGTCGTAGAGGTGCATGCCGTTGCCTTCGCAGTAGCGGAACATTCGGCAGTCGGCGCAGACGCCTTTTCGCGACCATTTGCGGTTGCGGAACGGCTGGAAGCGGTTGTTCCATACGTCCATGAAGTCGTCCCTGTAGATGTTGCCCTGATGAAAGTTGGTGCGGATGCTCGGACAGGCGGAGATCGAGCCGTCGGCGAGCACGGAAGCGACGGTTATGCCTGCACGGCACTGGTAGAAGTTGTCGCGCACTTCCGTTTCGTAATTGCCGAGAAAGCCTTCGCAGCCGTAGCTCAGGCGGATGCGGCCTTCCCTGCGTGTCGTGCGGATGAAATCGAATACGGAGGTAAACTGTTCGTCGTCGAGTTGCAGTTCGGGAAGCCGTGCTGCGCGTCCGAC
Organism: Tannerella sp.; assembly: GCA_031289515.1. Taxonomy (GTDB): domain Bacteria; phylum Bacteroidota; class Bacteroidia; order Bacteroidales; family Tannerellaceae; genus Tannerella. The sequence goes on along the minus strand of JAITPH010000205.1, from coordinate 5,025 downwards.
CGGAAAGATGGTGAAGATACGCCAGTTGCGCACGCCGGCGTCTATCAGGAACTCTTTAAATTCGGTCAGCTGTGCGAGATTTTTCCGGTTTACGCACGTGACAATGTCCCAGACGAGTTCCTTTTCGCTGACCAGCATCCTGACGGCGGCGAGAGCCTTTTCATAACTGCGGGGATTGCCGCGCAGCCAGTTGTGAGCCGTCTCGAAGCCGTCGAGGCTGACGGTAATCGAGTGCAGTCCCGAAGCGAGGAGCGAATCGAGCCGTTTGCGGGTGAGCGCCATGCCGTTCGATACCAGACCCCACGGAAAGCCGCGCCGGTAGAGTTCCAGTCCGCAGGCTTCGATGTCGTTTCTGACCAGCGCTTCGCCGCCGGTGAAGATAATCATTGTCCTGTTCGGATTGACGTGAGGCGTTATTTGGTCTATGACTTTAATGAAGTCGCCGACCGGCATGTCGGGTTGACCGGCGGCGACGCGGCAATCGCTCCCGCAATGGCGACAGGCAAGGTTGCATCGCAGTGTACATTCCCAGAACAGGGTGTCGAGTTCGTGCAGGCGGACGTTGTTGCGCCTCATCTTGCGGAAGATTTCGAGGCCGATGCGTTTGCGGAGCGACGGTTTTTTGTTCATCATTCTTCTTCGGTTAGCTGTATGTCTGTTTCGACCGTAAATTCGCCGTTGATTTGCTCCGCCGGGCTGAAGTCGACGTGCAGGGTGTCGGACTTGAAGAGGCCGTTGGCATCGCCGTCAATGTCGTCGACATATATTGATACCTTTGAACCGGGGTTGGGTATATCGTAGTTTGAAAGAATAAAATTTCCGTTCGCGTCGCTGACTGCTGCCGCCGCTATGTTAAAACCCACAAGCGGAACTCCATATTCCGGAAAATTGGACGATGACGGTGCATATCCGAGTCTTATTCCCTTGACAGCCTTGCCGTCTGCCTTGCCTGCAATCTTTCCCCTGACCGTGTATTTGGCGCTTGGCACTCCGTATTCAGGCGTCAACACTCCGTATTCCTCCGTATTATCTTTGGTGCAGTTGCCGAATCCAAGCAGTGTCAGAACTCCGGCCAACACCCAATTGATGCTTCTAACAAGCAGTTTGTATTTTTTTGTCATGTTCGAGATGTATTTTCTGCAAATGTAAGGTTTATTCTTGAGGCGGCGAAATTATTTCCGTTCTTTATGACGGTTCGGGGAATAAAGAATATTTGTCGTTATTCATCTGCCGTTTGCCCGGCGAGATATACGTTTGTCGTGACCGTAAATTCGCCGTTGTACCATCCCTTGCCCTTTTCCGTCTGCTCTGCCTTGTCGAAGTCGATGTACAGACGGTCGGACTTGAAGAGTCCGTTGGCGGCGCCGTCAATGTCGTCGACGTAGACCGGTACCGGGACGCCGGTAACCGGAAAGGCGTCGCCGGAAAGATTGAAATCTCCGTTCGCGTCGCTGACGGTCGCAGCCGTCAATCCGTATACGACAGGCACTGTTCCGTACATCACATAAGCGCTCCCCGGCGTATATCCGACTCTTATTCCCTTGACGGACTTGCCGGTTGCCTTGTCCACGACCGTTCCCCTGACCGTATATCTGGCGCTTGGCGTTCCGTATTCCACCCTGTCTTCGGAGCAGCTGCCGAATCCCAACAGTGTCAGAACTCCGGCTAGCGCCCAGTTAATGCTGTTTACAAGCAGTTTGTAATTCTTTTTCATATTCGATATATATTTCAGGCAAATGTAGGGTTTATTTCCGGGACGGCGAAATTATTTCCGTTCTTTATGACTGTTCGGGAAAAATCACGTATATTTGTCGGCGAATAAACGTAAAAAACTTCACATGGGAATTATTAGGACAGTTTTAATACTGGTGTTTGTAATCTATGTCGTGCCGTTTCTGCTGCGGATAGCGATGCGGTTTTTTTTCGGCAGCCGGCAGTTCGGCAGTCCGTCGCAATCGCAGTCGCAGAACCGTTCGCAGCAAGGCAGTCGCGCGTCGTCCGCCAAGAGCGATGCCGGGCAGTCTTCGCGGAAGAAAAAAGTCATCTCCGAAGAAGAAGGCGAGTACGTCGATTATGTCGAAGTCAGGGAATAGTCACAGATTGACGCCGATTGCGTATTGCTTCAGTTTCGGGTCCTGCATCGACTTGGGCACGGATTGGCGGACTAATTCCACGATGGCGTTTGTCATGTTTTCCCTGACGTAATCGACGTTTACGACGATGCTGATCTCCCGCACGAAATTGTTTCCCGTTATCCGGCGGAGATTGCTCTGCTTTTCTTCCGGCAGACTCATTGCCGCCATCTCCGGAATGACCGTCAGGCCGCCGTTGTAGTCCACGATGTTTATCAGCGTGTCGATGCTTCCCGATTCGTATTTCGCGGCTTGATTCTGCATCTCCTCCTTCTTCTGTTCGCAGAGGCTCAAGACCTGTCCGCGCATGCAGTGAACGTTCTCCAGAAGCCAGATGTCCTGAATATCGACGCTGTTAATATCTATTTCTTCCGCATCGAAAGTCGAATCGCCGGACGAGACGTAGGCGTAGAACTTTTCGTAATAGACCGGTATTTCGATCAGACTCGGATTGTAGAGCGGCGTCGCAGCCAGACCGCCGTCGAGTTTGCCGTTCGTCACGCTGTCGATGATGGTCGTCGTCGGCGCTTCCTGCATTATCAGGCTGAAGTCCGGGTTAAGGTCGCTGACCGTCTTTAGCAGTTCGGGCACAAGAAAAGAGGCCACGGTAGGAATCACGCCCAGTTTGAAGTCTCCCGAAAGGATATTCTTCTCGTTCCGGACAGTCTCCCTGATCTGTTGAAAGTAGAAAATCGCCGTGCGCGCCTGCTTTATTATCAGTTTTCCGATGCCGGTCGGCTCAATCGGATGCGGAAGTCTGTCGAAAATCTTGACGTCCAGCTCTTCTTCCAATTTCTGAATCATCATGCTCAGCGTCGGCTGGGTAACGCCGCAAGATTCGGCAGCTTTGGCAAAATGCCTGTAATTGTCGAGCGCAATTACATATTCTAACTGTTGAACTGTCATATCGTTGTCAATTATCAAAAAAAATCGATACAAATATAAGCATTTTTTACGAGAGTACAAAAAAGTTTGCTACATTTGCGCTTTATTAATAATTTAAAGATTTAAATTTATGGGTATCAAAAAGATTTTTTTAACAGGACTGATGGCTGTAGCAGCCATTACGCTGTCCGCACAGAAGGGCAGTCTGTACGATTTCAAGGTTAAGACGATAACCGGAGAAGATTTCGAGCTTTCATCGCTGAAAGGCAAGAAAGTTTTGGTAGTGAACGTGGCGTCGAAATGCGGACTGACGCCACAGTACAAACAGTTGCAGGAGCTTTACGACAAATACGGACCCGACAAGTTCGTGATAATAGGCTTTCCGGCAAACAATTTCGGCAGTCAGGAGCCGGGCACAAACGCGGAGATAAAGGAGTTTTGCACGCTCAACTACGGTGTAACATTCCCGATGATGTCGAAAATATCCGTAAAGGGCGACGACATTCATCCGCTGTACAAATGGCTAACCAGCCAAAGCGAAAACGGCAAACTCGACGCCGAAGTGACATGGAACTTCCAGAAATTCCTGATAGACGAATCCGGTCACCTCGTAACCTCAATACCCCCTAAAACCACGCCCGTATCCGAAGAGATAACTTCGTGGATTGAAAAGTAGCGGGCAATTGAAAGTTATGGTATCCGTCATTGCGGGAAAGTTGCTAAACGAGTTTAGCAACTTTCCCGCAATGACGGATACTTGTCGACCGGAGCGAAGTATGTCGGGCATCGGACGCGCCCGGTCTTTCGTTTCGGCGTACTTGTGTCTCTTTCCAAAAATTTGACTACTTTTGTGAAAATTTTTCGGCATGGTTTTAACGGACTTCGGCTCTGTTGGAAAAATCAATTAATAGAGGTCCGTGATAAATAAACGTACAGTTAAATGAACAGATCTTTTTTACGATTCACGGCAGTCGTTTTTGCCGTTTTATTGAGTGCAAGTGCCGTTTCGGCAAAGGGCTTCCGTTTCTCGGACAATGGGAAATTCAAAATCATGCAGGTAACCGATACCCACATCAGAGCGGTGTCGAATCCGGATTTCTCGAAAGAGAGTACCGACATGTTGAATCGGGTTTTGGATGCCGAAAAGCCCGATCTGGTGATTTTTACAGGAGATGTAGTCACCGAAAAGCCGTACAGGAAAGGGCTTGACTTTATTCTTGAGCCGGTTATCAGCCGGAAGATACCCTGGGTCGTTCTCTTCGGCAATCACGACGAGGAACAGGATCTCAGCCGCAAAGAAATGTCGGACTTGATTGAATCTTACCCTTATCATGCGGGTAAAATGAAGAAGCTCAAAAACGTGACCGGATACGGCAATTTCGTGCTGGAGATCAAAGGGCATGACGGCAATAAAACGCAAGCCCTGATTTACTGCATGGATTCGCGGGCATACAGCGACCGTAAACCCGTAATAGACGGTTATGCCTGGTTTGCACACGATCAAGTGGTTTGGTATCGCAAGACAAGTGAGAAATATACTTCCAAAAACAATAACGTACCCTTGCCGGCCTTGGCTTTTTTCCATATTCCCTTGCCCGAATACAACGAAGTAACACGGAAAGACCGAAAAGTAGTTGGCGACAAGCAGGAAAACAACTGTCCGCCCGACGTCAATTCGGGCATGTTCCTTTCGATGGTCGAGAAGGGGGATGTGATGGGCACATTTGTCGGCCACGATCACGTCAACGATTACATTTTCAACTACTGTGGCATAGCCTTGGCTTACGGTCGTTTTTCGGGAAGCAAAACCACCTATAACAGTCCTAAGGACGGCGCAGCGATAAAAAACGGCGCACGAATCATCGAACTTACGGAAGGACAGCGCGGCTTCCATACATGGATACGTCTGGATGCCTCCTCCAACGTAATACATGACGTTCACTTTCCGGAAGATTTTCCGGCGCCCGAAAAAAAATAGCGTGTTGAGAAATCCCGTTCCATAAGATTT
>JAITPH010000204.1 GCA_031289515.1 Tannerella sp. | reverse complement strand
CTTATCCATGCGAAAGAAATCATCGAACAGGAATACCGTCATCCGCCGTCGTTGCGCAACCTCGCGCTGATGGCGGGCACGAACGAATGTAAACTGAAAAACGGCTTCAAGGAATTGTTTGGAGTGACCGTTTTCGGTCATCTGTTCAACTACCGCATGAATCTCGCGACCCGCTACCTCCTCGACACCGAAAAAACGATTCAGGACATAGCCGAACTGGTAGGCTACGAACACCAATCGCACTTCTCAACAGCATTCAAGCGAAAATTCGCTGTTTCACCGCAGGAATATCGGAACGGACATTGATGACCTTTTTTGGGGGCGCTTAGCTTCCAATTTGCCGACAATCAATATTTATTGCGGAGAGAGAGGGATTCGAACCCCCGGTACCTCTCGGTACGACGGTTTTCAAGACCGTTGCAATAGACCACTCTGCCATCTCTCCTTTGATTGTCTTCCGAAAAAACTTGATGGTCTTCTGAAAAAGCGGGGCAAAGGTACGGATTCTTTTTTTATCCGCAAACTTTTTTTATCCTTTTTTTCGGCGCATAGCGATAGCACAAGGCGATAGCACAAGGCGATAACGCAACGCGCAAAGCGTCAGTTATCCCATGTCGGGTCGTAGATTATCAGGGAGTTGGACGAGCCGAGACCAATGTATATCTTGCTGCCCATTTCATATACGCAATGGATGTTGCGGGAGCCTGCGGGCAACTGCGATTTCTTCATCCACACATTCGTTACCGGCTCGTATTCCAAAATATAATAATCCGAATCTATGACGTATATCCGCTGACGACATGCGACGCCGGCAAGTATATTTCCGGAGTACATCGACGTCGGACATGTAGTCTTCAGATACCAAATCAGTTCCTGTGTGTCGACATCATATATTGGATACCATATTTTGCCGTTGCAAATGTTTAGCTCGTCCTTACCCATGCCGACATAAGCAATATTGTTGATAACAACAGCTATTCCGCCATATTGCTTAACCGGAAAATCAGTCTCTTTTTTCCATTGGTCTAAAACGACATGATAGCTCCATACGTTGTTCTTGACGGTATCGCTCTTTCCGCCGATATAATAAAGGCTGTTACTGTAAGCATATCCGACAGTCTGGTATAAAGTATCAGGCGCTTGAAAGGGACCGCTCCACATATTACTGTTAGATTCATAACGGTATAAGTCCGGCACCTCGTTGCCGTTTTCATCAATTCCGCCATAGACAAAAGCATCCGAGCCGTATCTGATGCCGAATTGCCACTTGGCTTCGCCGCCCTTGAAAGCCCAACGCGACCGCCAGACGTCTTCGGCAACAGAGTAATACCACAGTTCATCGGTATATTTGGATCCTATATCTCCGCCTAACATATAAAAATTATCTCCGATGGCAAAATAAGCTGCCGAATTAGGCAGGCGCACGCTTCCGGGAAATGGCGCCAAACCGATATAAAACACCGGAGGCGCAGTAAAATCCTTGACCGTTCCGTAAGAAGTGCCCTGAGCATTTGTAGCAAAAGCGCGATAATAGTATTTTCCGCTGCCTTTCAGATTTGTAAGGCGTCCGAGGAACGTGCTGTCCGGATATACCGGTAAATTCATTACGTTATCCGAGAGAGTCGGATTAGAGTTCGTTTCCGACCAGCAAATACCGGCAACGGAGACGGAATTGCTGCCTTCATCGACGATAGCGCCTCCCACTTCCGCCGTTCCTATCTGTATATTTTTCGGGTCGTGAGTTACGACGGTCGGCACTTCCTTTTTAGTGGAGAAACTGATTTCTTCGCCGTAAGCCAGACCAAACCGACTTTTGGCAAAAGAGCGAACATAATACTGCTCGTTAGCTACCAATCCATTTATTGTTGCTTCAAAAACGCCTGTGCCGAAGCCGCAATGAATTGTATCGCCCTCAATAGTAGGATGATTAGGCGCTATCGACCAGCAAAAACCTCGTTCGAGAATTTCCACCGTCACGTCATCTCCGTCGGAAACGTCGGACGACAGAATAACATCCGTAAACCCGATATTGCCGACAACAGTAGCGCTAAGCAAGGGTAAACCGTTTCTTGTAATAAACGAATCGACAGAACCGACAAAAGTACCGTAAGTATTTGTCACAAAAGCTCTTACATAATATTTAGTCACAGGCGTCAGATCAATCAGCTGACACGAATAAGTGTCGTCATTGTCGGAGCTTATTACAGAATTATTCGAAGCAAAGTCCCGATCGGTAGAAAAATAAACGCCGCGAGTTATAATCTCGCCTTCGCCCGGTTGCGATATCCGGCCGCCGACATTCGCCTTTATCGCGTATACGTCCGATGGCTCCAAAGTTATGACAACGCCCAATCCATCGTTGGTCGAGACCGCGAGTTCGGGCGTTCCGTACTCCGTTCCCTTATCGTTTGTAGCAAACGAGCGTATATAATAGGTAGTGTTGCCGGCAAGTCCTTCCAGTTTCTTCGAGAAAGAGCCGATGCCGAGAGAAGCGTCCGACACTTTGACGCCATTTTCGACAGTCGGATTAGCCTCCGTCGAGTAGCAAAAGCCGCGTTCGGTTATTGCAGCGCCGTTTTCCTTTAATACTTCGGCTGATACTTCTATATACGCAGCCGTTTTGTCGACAAGCGAAGCGCCGCCATTGAGGACAGGTTTGCCCGCGTTTCTGATTTCATTTGAAAACTCCGAATCTTCGATACAACCAAAAAGCAGGAATATCAATCCGAGCGATGTAACATATAAGAATCGTTTCATTTTGTTTTAGTTTTAAAAGAACACTCCAATGCCTGCGTTTGCAGATAAGTATTTAAAATTTAGCGCACTGCAGCCCAGCGAGCCGTAAAAATATTTCCCCATGCGGAGGGTTGCGTCCAAATCGAGCGCAACACCTTCGAACGATTTTGATTTGTCCTCGCTTTTAGCCCAGAAAGTACCTTCGGGATTAGCAACGGTCAGACCGATCCTTTCATATTTATAGATGACTTCGTGTTTGCAATAACCGCCTCCCAACGAAATATGAAACGAAGGCGAAGCCTTCACTATCAGACCGCCGGTAGCCACCATAAGATTTGTTTCGTTTACGTTCAGATAGCGATAAGCATGAGACGTAAGACCGACAACATTACCGTCCAAATCGCATGATTCGGTATAATCCATGAACGACAGATTTGTGCGGAAACGCACGTACAAGCCAACTTTGCCGCCGACGCCGCCGACAGTCAAGCCATAAGGAGCAAGCAACGAAGCCGAATAACCGATGAAAAAGTCTATTTTCGCTTTCTCGCGAACAGGTTTATCATCGTCGTCAATTCTCGTTTGATGATTATCATTGACGAGTTCAAACTGCGAATTCCAAAAGTCGGCTTTAGCCTCGTCTTTAGCCGTACCGATACCTTCGGTATAGTATACGACAAGTTTCTTGATGCTTGCCGAATCCTTGTTCCGGGTTGCGAGGTCGTTAAGACAGTTCAGGCATCGACTCATCACGCTGCGCATGGATACACGCATCTTCTCGTCGGCAAACCAAATCGAAGTCAATTGGTCGATACTGTAAAGATCACAATTGGCGACGCCTTCTTCATACATTATCTTGGCGACACTGTAATCGAGGCGTTTCATCGCTTCGTCTCCCTGCCGGTTATAATCAGTCCGATTCTGCGCTGACACGATACATGTCGTTATCAGCAACATAAGCATAATTCCTGTTTTCTTCATTTCTCTTTTTAAAAAAGATATTATTCAGAGTGCAAAGATATAAGAAAAAAAACAAAAAAGATGCAGTCCGGCAAAAAAAATTACTTTATTTTTCGCTCGCCTGATGATTTTCAAGCAATACGCCTCATTTTATTCCAAGCGTATGAGACCTTCGGCAATGATTTTGCCGGAATTGTCATATTCATCGTACAGGTTGTCGCTGCGCTGAAAAGCCCTGCCGTTTGCAGAT
>JAITPH010000126.1 GCA_031289515.1 Tannerella sp. | reverse complement strand
AAAATCCTGATTGAAGACAACAAAAACACGGAGTTCATTCACTTGGCTACCAAAATTGCCAAACCTGTTATCAAACAATATTAAGCTATTTTAATCAATATGTCAAAGAATGTTAAATTTTGCCTTTTCTTTGTAATTTATTTGCAAAGTCAAATGACTTTATCTGACGGAATGCAGAGAAGGACGGATTGCGGATAATTATTAAAATTTTTATTACCTTTGACGCCGTATAGCTGTAACCTTTTCAGAAGGGTTGCGTCTATATGAACAAGATGAGAAGACAGTCCGACAATTACTACGTGGAAAGGATACGGTCAGGGGAAACCGACTGTTTTGCGCCTTTGCTGGAAAGGTATGGCAAGCAGGTGTTTTCTCTGGTCGTCAAGATTGTCGAAAATCGCGAGGACGCCGAAGAGTTGGCGCAGGACGTGTTTATGAAGGCATTCCGTTCGATTTCGGCTTTTCGCGGCGACAGCAGCTTTTCTACATGGCTTTACAGGATTGCCTATAACATGGCTGTCTCGGCGACGCGAAAAGCCGGCGTGATGTACGTGCCGGTGGACGATGAAATGATGGAAAGGACGGCTGACGAACCGGAGGACGATTTCGACGGCGAAGCGGATTCGCCGGCCCGCCTCGAATGTCTGAACTGCGCCTTGAACAGCCTGCCGCCCGAAGACCGCGCGATGATAACGCTTTTCTACCGCGAAGACAGGTCGATGGGCGAAATAGCCGTTATAACGGGATTGTCGGAAACGAACGTGAAGACGCGGATTTTTCGGATACGCAAGAAGTTGTTTGTATTAATCAAGGAAATGGAAAGAAAAAAGAATGGAACAGATGGATAGGGATATGATGCGGGAACTGTTTCGCCGAATGGACGATGCACCGTTGCCGCCGGGATTCAACGAGAAGATGATGCGAATGATTCGCCGTGAAGCATCGCTGAAGGAGAAGCGCTCGCGTTTGTTGAGCGTGCTCGGTTACGTTTCGGGATGCGTAGCCATGGCGGCCGTTTGCGCCGTTATTCTTTACAAATCAGGCTACAGGTTTGTAATGCCCGATTTTGAGCCGATCGTATGGTCGTTCCCGAAAGTGGATTTGGATATTTTCAATACGCAGTCGTTCGGTCTAAGCCTGTATATCGGCAGTCTGGCCTTCTTACTGCTGGTTGCCGATGCCACGATAAGACATTTCATCGGCAAAAACAAATAAAAATAAAACAGACCGCCCTGTTATGGAGCGGTCTGTTTTCTCGAAAAACCGAAAAGTTATTTATTGCTTCTCGAATCTGAGATGGAAGTAATAAGGCTGTCCGTCGATTCCGTTAACATTGCCGGCGTTTGTCGAGCCGTTGTAGTTGCGAATCAGGAATCCTGCGACGCCTCCATAAGAACTCCACACTCCGTTATTTATCATGTCGAACTTGAATTTGCCGCCGTTCTCTTCTATTTTGTCGGAAATTACGCCGTAGGTAGTAGTCCTGCTCGTAAAGTTTCCGCCGACATTGTGAGAATAGGGCAGCCACCACAGATCGTACTTGGTAGCAGGATCGACGTACATGACTTGTCCCCTGATTTCAAGCTGGCCGTCCACGTACCGGGCATATAAAACGGCGGGAGACCCGGCCGCCAGTATGCCGTCCAGAATATAAGTCTGGCCTTCCTCGCCCTGAGTAAGCGTAACATCCAGCGACTTTGTCCTGTTGGGAGGCGTTGCGTTTGAAGTAGAGTAAAACATCGTGTAGCTACCCAGAAACTCTTCATACATATATATCTTGGCTCCGACATATTTGAGGGTAATACTGTTGTCCTCGACGCCGATGTACCGGATAGCTTCACCGTCCCACGCAAACCTCGTCAGGGTCTTGCCGCCGACGTCGATCGGAGTTTGCAGCACCAGTTCGTCGGGAGTATAGTAGAACGGTACGGTGACGGTCGTATCTTTTCTTGTCGCAGCGCCGCCAACTATCACGTCCCTGACGTAGTAGGTATACGTGAATTTCCTGTTTGCAAGGTTGTTGGTAACGGCCGTCGACATGCGGATATTTCCGATGGAATCGCCGTTAAGCTCTACGTTGAACGTTTTGAACTTGTTGGCGTTAATCGAAAAGGCATTGGTCTTTTTCAGATAGTCAATCGGATCGCTCTGGCATTTCACCATAATCATTGCGAGTTCGTTCTTGACGCCGGTCAGATAAACGGTATCCGCTACGGCTCTTGTGACAACCAAATCGTAGTCGCCCGCGCGTCCGTCCCTGTCGCTCTGACTTGAGACCTCGCTGAAATAGTGAATCACGGAGTTGTAAGTATCAAACGTCAAGGTAGGTCCCTTGTAGGAAATAATATCCCATGAAGAAGACGCTATTTCAAACTGCGCTACTTTTGTAGTCACTTCGCAAGCGGTTTGCACCGTACCGTCAGGCATAAACTTGCAATAAACGGCGAAACCGCCTACTCCATAACTTAATTCGGGATAGTAGTTCAATATCCATCCGTTCGGAGCGTCCGTCAATATAGCCTTGTAGTCCGCTATCGCTTTCTGCATCCTGATAGCAGGAGCTTCTCCGAAGATATCATCTTCATCCTCAACGCAGGAAGCCAGACAAAAGACCGTCATTATTAGAAATAAATATTTAAATATTTTCATATTGCAATCGTATTAAAATGATAAATCCAAATTTGCAAGATTTGCTTGCCTTGCTTCATATAACGCGCGTAGTTCGTCCAAATCGATATTCCATGAATTTTTCATATATTCGCGGACTATACTCAATTTTTCATTCAGTTTGGCAACGTCGGTCTTGCCGCCGCTGCTTTCGACATTCGGACTTTCCCATTTCATCACAGTCTCCCAGTACGCTTTTTTGGTAACGTAGATGGAAACCATTTCAGCCATGTCTTCGCCTGCCGAAGATCCCGCATAAGGAGTGATAAACCCTAATTTATATGCTGAAGTATCGGCTCTGGTGCCATAGTCGTCGCCGAGATAGTCCGGTCCGCAAACATTGCCGAATGATGCGGGATAGGGCTTTTTCTGGTTCAGGATGTGAGTATGCTCGTGAAACATCGTTTTCAGATATTCGTCGCTCACATAATTGGGGTCTTTCAGATTACTCAATGTCAAACTGTTGATTCCGCAAAGAGTTACCTTGATACCGGCAGAAGCAGTCGCCTTGTATATGGCGGAAGAAGAATACTGGTAAGTCCCTTCAAATTGCAGTTCCCTGAACGATGCGGCTCTAAGGAAATCGGCTCCGAGATATTCGTCGTAAGTACTTGCCCACAAGTACTTGACCACCTTAGCCAGAGCGAGGCATTTTGAGGGAGTTGCCGGTACAACATTATAGTCTGTATTGGTCTGAATATCTTTCAACTTATACATGACATTTATATTGTAGGGAACAGTCAGATTGTCGTATAACCATTTGTCCATCTCCGTAAATTCGGCGTCGGAGTCCTGAATTACGCTTGGTCCTAATTTTTCTTCCTGACAAGACCAGAAGCAGGTCGTTACTAAAGTCAGGAGAAGAAATATTCTTATTTTTTTCATACTATTCATATTTTAATCATTTGTTACTTTATTTTCTTGGATTTGCAGGCAAACCGGCGCTTATGACGTCGCTCGGCAATTGCATTGCCCTGCGGGGATCGTCAAGTTCCAGTATGTCGGTTACTTTCTCGAAAGCATCTCCTTTATCGGAAGCATAAGTAAGGTCGCGTCGCCAGATAACGATTCCGAAACGTTTTATGTCAAACCAGCGCAATCCGTAGTATAACGTTTCGATACGGCGGAAATGCAGCAGGCACTGAAGAAAATTCTCCTGCTCCGCTGAAGTAATGCTGAAGTTTAACGGATTCAGATGCTTTTTGGGCGTCGGGTCGTCAGGCAGATAATAAGGCATCTCGCCGTAATAGCTGTTAATCATTTCGCGCGTCAGAACGACGCCGGTCGTAAAATGATTGGTCATCCATTTTCCCAAATCTGCCGTTGCCAAATCGTACTGTCCCTTGACGATATATGCTTCGGCACGGTTCAGCAGCACTTCGTCGGAAGTGAAAATCGGATAGATTCCGCGAGCATAGCCTGTTCCTGCTATCGGGTCGGTATATTCAAAAAGGTAAAGCACTTTCGGATAAACAATATATCCGCTTGAAGTATATAAACCCGATTTGTGATACCAGTCGTTTGCAACAAAAGCATTGGGATTCCACGGACCCTTGCTTCTGACCGTTTCATTTTCTGCTATAAACAGAGAATGCTGATACAGTTTGCCGGTAGTGTAATTGAGGAAGACCGTTGTACCGGAGTAGGCCGGCATAATCAGGTAAGTACATTCGTTCAACGGATTAATCCATTCCCTGCAATATGTTGCAACATCGTTTACAAGTGTCGGGAATATCTTCATATTGCGAAGTATCTTTTCCAAATCGCCTGCCAGTGCAACGTTCGAGTACTCGATGGCTTTGTCGTAGTTACCGTAATAGAGGTAAAAGCGCGAAGCAAGCGCGTAAGAGGCTCTGCGATTGAAATGGTATTTCGGAGCAACGATATAAGCGTTGTCGTCAATCAGGGGAAGACCTTCTTCGATATCTTTTGCTATTTTTTCATATACTTCGGCTACCGTTCCGCGTTCATAATAAGGATTCAGTTTCGTTTCGGGCGCTTCCATATAAGGAATACCCATATCGGAAGAAGAAGTTGCCTCATTATAGTGCAAGCAGAAAAGATTAACCAGAATTAAATGGCAATACGCGCGAATCATCAGGGCTTCTCCGCGCTGAGGTTGCAGCTCGGCAGTATTTCCCATATCTTCGATTGACTGCAACGCCTGATTGGCAACGGCTATACAACCGTAGAAAGATTCCCATACGTCTTTCGGAGAATCGTTACCGGTCTCGTCAATACTGGGACCCCATAGATAGGCATCTTCCTGACTTTTATAGTTGTATGACAGGTTGGCAGGCAAGATGCGATGATCCATGTTATCCGACGCCATCTCGGAAATAATGTTGAAAACATGCGTAGGATAGCCGCTCACCAATAGTGAGGCTACCATATCCTTTGTATCAACTTCGGCTCTGTTATCGGGAGCAAGATCCAGATAATCATCACAAGAGGCGAGGCTTAAAGCCAGCGCCGTCAAAAATGTCGTGAATATAAAATATTTATTTTTCATAACTTTCATTTTTTTAGAATCCTAACTGTAAGGTGAGTGTATATTGCTTCGGAACAGGGTGAGAAACGCCTCCGGACTGGAAGTATTCGGGGTCTGCTCCGTTCAGTTTATCGTCGGCATATAACAGGAGTACGTTGGTCGCCTGCAATTTGACTGAAATGTTTTTAGCCTTGATTGCAGACAGTATCCTGTTTGGAACGTCGTAGGTCAAGGATACGTCTTTCAAACGGACAAAGCCGCCGTCGGCTACCCGCACATCCGAGTAATTATATGCGCTGTAAGCGTATCTTACGCTGCTTTCCTTTGCGCTTTCGCGTGTAGTCATTATCGCCGGTATATTGGTATAATTCTCGTCTCCCGGCAATACCCATCTGTTATAAAATTCTTTAGGCATCGACGAAAGGTCGCTGTAACTGCTTGCAAAAACAGTCGGCAAACGCAATTTGTTACCGAACGAATAAGTTACGAAAAGATTCAGCCTGAAGTTTTTGTATCTTAGCGTGTTGCCGAGGCCGCCGGTAATATTCGGCTCCGAAGGTCCTTCGTATTTCAGGAAATGGACATTGTCCCTGTCCTGAAAGTAGACGTATCTGCCGATATTTCCGTCATCGTCGGTAATGAACAGCGGAATGCCTTCCGCGTCAAGTCTGACGAACGGTATCGAAAACAGAGCCATGTTTTCATGGCCTACGGATGCGTAACCTTCGCCTGTTATAAAGTCAAGAATGCGGGCATTGGTCTCCAGCTTGGTAATTTCGAGTTTTGATTTTGAAAAGGTAGCGTTGGTAGACCATGAAAAATCTTTCGAGACAATATTTTTTGTCGACACGGTCAGTT
>JAITPH010000115.1 GCA_031289515.1 Tannerella sp. | reverse complement strand
ATTGATATTCCGGGCACTTTCGACGAGACCAACGCCGTCCAGCGCAACGTGTCGCTCAATTCGGACGGACTGCTGAATGTCGCACCCGATGTTATTTGCATTTTATCGATGTCTATATCCGGACTGTAAAACCTGTTGAACAGCACAACACCCTGAGCGCCATGCAGTTTGAGCTGATTTACCAAGCCCGGAATATTACTGAACGCTTTTCCTATCTTCATTACGATTGGAATAGAAACCTGCGCCCTTACTTTTTTGAGAATTGATACGTACAGGTCGTACAATTCGTTCGGCGACGTATTCAAATCGGTGCACAGATAAAAGACGTTCAGTTCAAGCGCGTCGGCGCCCGCGTCTCCGATTTGTTTTGCAAAATCCGTCCATGCGCTCGGTTTGTAACAGTTGACGCTTGCTATGACCGGTATCTTGCATTGCGCTTTTGTCTCGCGTATGAGCGTCAAATATTGCTCCAACCGGTTTGCCAGCACGTAGTTCCTGATGTAATCGGCAGCTTCGGGCGAATCCGACGACTGCATCAGCGAATCGCTTTGCAAGTTTATCTGCTCCTCAAAAAGCGACTTCAATACTATTGCTCCGGCTCCGGCTTCTTCGAGCTTCCTGTTGTTTTCCACGCTGTTTGTCAAGCCGGAACTCCCTATAATCAGAGGATTGCGTAATGTCAATCCTATATATTTCGTTTCAAGTTGTACCATAATATATTGTATTCAAAAAACTCTCGCAAATATAGCGCATTTTTTCGATATGACAATTTTTCTTCGACATATTTTGTAATTATGCTTAGTTGCCGTATCTTTACGCTCAAATATTTTGTCCAATGAAAGATTATTTATTCAAACTTGAGATGAAAGTGCGCGATTATGAGTGTGATTTACAGGGAGTTGTCAACAACGCCAACTATCAGCGGTATATGGAACACACGCGCCATGAGTTTATGGGAACGCTGGGTAAGAACTTCGGCGAAATGCACGATGAGGGCGTCGACGCTTTCGTGTCGAAAGTCGAAATCAGATACAGGCACTCTTTGCGGAGCGGCGACAGGTTTCTGTCATGTATGAATCTCCGTCGCGAGGGCGTGAAACTCATTTTCGATCAGGATATTATCCGGTCGTCCGATAATATTCTCGCAGCCTCCGGGCGGATTGAGACGGTTATCGTCGAGAACGGAAAACTTACGCGCGGCGATTATTTCGACAAACTGATTAACTTTCAATAAATCACGTTATTATGGCTTCAAACGATATTCTGTATATGATGGGCTTGACGGAGTTGAAAGGCGTAGGCGACGTGCTGGCGCATCATCTTCTGACATATTTCGATTCGGCGGAAAATGTTTTCAAGGCAAAGCAGGCGACACTGGAAAAAGTTCCGCGCATAGGCGTTTATATCGCCGAACAGATAGTAAACAGCATGACAGTATCGCTGAAGCGAGCCGAAAAAGAACTTGACTATATCGAAAAAAACAAAATCAGCGTTTTCGCAATCACCGACGAAAGCTATCCCAAACGCCTTAAAGAATGTCAGGATTCGCCTGTTGTCTTCTATTATAAAGGCAAAGCTAACCTTGATGCAGCCAAAATAGTAAGTGTTGTAGGTACACGAAATGTTACGGAATATGGTCGCAAGCTGACGGAAACGTTTGTGAGAGAGCTGGCCGAAATATTTCCGGACATACTGATAGTGAGCGGTTTGGCTTACGGCTCTGATATTTGCGCTCACCGTAACGCACTGAAAAACAATCTGCCTACGGTAGGCGTTCTCGCTCACGGACTTGACCGCATCTATCCGTCCGTCCACAGGAACGTCGCCGTCGAAATGCTAAATAACGGCGGTTTACTGACCGATTTCATGAGCGGCACGACGCCCGACCGCGAGAACTTTCTCAGCCGTAACCGCCTGATAGCAGGCTTGGCGGATGCGACCATAGTGGTCGAGTCCGCCAATAAAGGCGGCTCTCTCGTCACTGCCGATATTGCGTTCTCTTACGGTCGCGACGTTTTCGCTTTTCCCGGACGTGCTACCGACGAGTTCTCCTCCGGTTGCAACCGCATGATACAGATGAATAAAGCAGGATTGATAGGCTCTGCGCGCGATTTTGTCATGTCGATGTGCTGGGACGCAGATGTCAAGATGTCGCCCCGACAGACAACTTTGATTTTCCCGCCCAGACCCGATAATCCGATTATTCGTTTGCTTGAAAAGAAGGGAGAATTTCAGATTAACCTATTAGCCGAGGAGATGAATATTCCGATTCATAAACTTACTTCCATCTTGTTCAGTCTCGAACTCGAAGGCCATATCAAAGTTCTGCCCGGCGGAGTTTATAAGCTGGCATAGAGACCCCTATAAAAAATTAAAGGCTGTCTCACGACAACCCCTAATCAATTTTGTTAACCTTAAATCTAATACTATTATGAAAAAACCACGGGACAAAGTTACGTATCTTCTTTCAAACCGCCAATATTTTTTTGAATAAATAACGTTAAATAAATCGGGCGATAAAGAAAAAAAGGTTACATGATTCAAAAAAAGCAGCCATTATATCCAATAAGTGTAAAAATTACAATTTATACTTATTTTTTAACGCCCATTTTCGCCTTTTTTGAGCGATTTCAGCCAACGATTTTCTGCCAAAAACGACCTTCCAATAATAAATTGTGACGAAAAAGGGTTACCTTCATAAAGAAAGTAACCCCTCACAAATAAAAAAAAGAACCTCCTGAAAAAAGGAGAATGAGTTTAATCTTTGAATTTAGCCGATAGATATTCGCGGTTTAGCCGGGCTATGTTCGTGACGGAAATGCTCTTGGGACATTCCTTTTCGCACGCCTGCGTGTTGGTACAGTTCCCGAATCCAAGCTCGTCCATCTTTGCAACCATAGCTTTAGCGCGTTTGGCGGCTTCTACCTTGCCTTGCGGCAGCAGAGCCAGCTGACTTACCTTAGCCGAAACGAACAGCATAGCCGATCCGTTTTTGCAAGCGGCTACACAAGCTCCGCAACCGATACAGGCTGCCGCGTCCATGGCAAGGTCAGCCTCTTTTTTCGGAATAGCGATAGCGTTTGCATCGGGCACGCCGCCTGTATTTATCGATACGAAGCCGCCTGCCTGAATTATTTTGTCGTAAGCCTGACGGTCTACCGTGAGGTCGCGTATGACAGGAAATCCTGCCGACCGCCACGGCTCGATTGTGATCGTCTCGCCGTCCTTGAACTTGCGCATGTGCAGCTGACATGTCGTTACGGCCGTGTCCGGTCCGTGCGGATGTCCGTTGATATAAAGCGAACACATGCCGCATATACCCTCGCGGCAGTCATGGTCGAAGAATACCGGCTCTTTGCCATCGTTAATCAATTGTTCGTTAAGCACGTCCAACATCTCAAGGAAAGAGCTTCCCTGAGAAATGCCTTTAAGTTGATATGTCGCGAATGCGCCTTTTTCTTTTGGCCCTTTCTGGCGCCATACTTTCAATGTTATATCTATATTTTTATCCATAGCTCTTTAGTTTTTATAGTTTCTCTGTTGGCGTACAACAAATTCATAATCAAGGGATTCTTTCAACATTACAGGGTCTTTGTCTTCGCCCTGATAGTTCCAGCACGATACGTATGAGAATTTATCGTCGTGACGAAGGGCTTCTCCTTCTTCAGTCTGATGCTCCGAGCGGAAATGTCCTCCGCAGGATTCTTCGCGGTCTAACGAATCGTGCGCCATCAACATTCCTATCTCGATAAAGTCTGCCAGACGCAGGGCTTTTTCAAGTTCGACGTTGAGGTCGTCAGCCTTGCCGGGTATTTTCACATTACTCAGGAACTCTTTCTTCAATTCACGGAGCAAGTCGATGGCTTCCCTTAATCCTTTCGAATCGCGCGCCATGCCTACATGATCCCACATTATGTGTCCGAGTTCCTTATGGAGACTGTCTACCGAGCGTTTGCCACGTATGCTCATCAGTTTGTCGATGCGCTCGTTTACCTGCTTCTCCGCTTCCTCAAATTCGGGGAGATCGGTCTTGAAATGCGGCACCTGAATCTGGTCTGCAAGATAGTTCTGAATGGTATACGGCAGGACGAAATATCCGTCGGCAAGTCCCTGCATCAGAGCGGATGCTCCGAGCCTGTTTGCGCCGTGGTCGGAGAAATTGGCTTCGCCTATGGCAAACAAACCTTTTACGGAGGTCATAAGTTCGTAATCGACCCAGATACCGCCCATGGTGTAATGCAGGGCGGGAAATATCATCATCGGCGTTTCGTAGGGATTGTCGTCCACAATCTTTTCGTACATCTGAAACAGATTGCCGTAGCGTTGTTCGACGACGTCTTTGCCCAAACGGCCGATAGCTTCGGCGAAATCAAGATATACGGCTTGACCTGTGCCTACTCCGTATCCTGCGTCACAGCGTTCTTTGGCTGCACGCGAAGCCACGTCGCGCGGAACGAGGTTTCCGAATGCGGGATAACGGCGTTCCAGATAATAATCGCGGTCTTCTTCTTTTATTTCCGTAGGTTTCATCTTTCCTTCGCGGATTGCCTGAGCGTCCTCGATTTTCTTTGGTACCCAGATACGTCCGTCGTTACGCAGCGATTCCGACATGAGCGTCAGCTTCGACTGAGATTCGCCGTGAACAGGAATACATGTCGGGTGAATCTGCGCCATGCACGGATTTGCGAAGTACGCGCCTTTCTTGAAACATTGCCATGCGGCAGAGCCGTTCGACGCCATGGCGTTGGTTGAAAGGAAGAATGTATTGGCGTAACCGCCGGTTGCTATTACTACCGCATGCGCTCCGAAGCGTTCGATTTTGCCGGTGACGAGGTTGCGGGCTATGATTCCGCGCGCGCGACCGTCGACTAATACGACGTCAAGCATCTCGTAGCGGGTATACATCTTCACTTTTCCTTTTCCTGTCTGACGGCTGAGAGCCGAATATGCTCCGAGCAAGAGTTGCTGTCCGGTTTGACCGCGTGCGTAAAAGGTGCGGGATACTTGTGCGCCTCCGAACGAACGGTTGTCCAGCAAGCCGCCGTACTCGCGCGCAAAAGGCACTCCCTGCGCTACGCACTGGTCTATTATCGAATTCGACACTTCGGCGAGGCGGTATACGTTGGCTTCGCGGGCGCGATAGTCGCCTCCCTTGATGGTGTCATAGAACAGACGGTATACCGAATCTCCGTCGTTCTGGTAGTTTTTTGCCGCATTTATACCGCCCTGAGCGGCTATCGAGTGCGCCCGACGCGGAGAATCCTGAATACAAAAATTGAGTATGTTGAACCCCATTTCGGCAAGCGAAGCGGCAGCCGATGCGCCGGCTAATCCGGTTCCGACTATTATGACGTCCAAACGGCGCTTGTTTGCAGGGTTTACAAGTTTCTGATGATCTTTGTAATTAGTCCACTTTTCAGCTAACGGGCCTTGTGGTATTTTTGAATTTATTTCAGACATGACTTTTAAATGTTTAAAGTTTAACAACATCCGCCGCAGAGGCTTTTTGCATAGAAGAAAAGTGTAACGGAGGCGAAGCCGAGAAAGATGAGCGTAGCTACGACGTGGCTTACGGTTTTCCACCGTTTGAGCCATATCTCATTGTTCAATCCCAAAGTCTGAATAGCGCTCCATACGCCGTGCGACAGATGAAACCACAAGGCTGCGTACCAGATGAGATAGGCTGCGACTATCCATAAATGACTGAAGTAGTAAGCGATGAAAGCGGCTCCGTCCTGCGGATGCAGTTTTAAGCCGTCGCCAAGCTCGACTTCGTGTATTCCCATAAGTTCCGAGAACATCATTTTGTACCAGAACTGACTCAAGTGCAGAATCATAAAGCCGACGACTATGATTCCTATAACAAACATGTTTTGCGAAGCCCAACTGACGCCTTTCGGACGGGCGTTGACGGCATAGCTGCTGCCGCGAGCCTTGAGGTTTCCCAATGTCAGTATTGTCGCATAAGTAAAATGGATAACGATAATTCCTATAAGTACGACGGTTGCAGCAACCGCATACCAGTTAGCGCCCAACAACGAACAGATAGTGTTGTAGGCGTCGGCCGAAAAAATCGCCGCCACATTCATGGATAGGTGAAAAAGCAAGAATAATATCAGTACAGTACCCGATATACTCATTACAAATTTCCTTCCGATAGAAGAACGTATCAACCACATAAGCATAAATTTTTAAAATTATAACGTCAAATTTTTCCGCAAAGGTACTATAATCGAATAAAAAAAACAAACAATTGCGGAAAAATTTCCGTAATCGTCGGCAAATTGTCTGACAATACAATATAAAAATGAGGAGACATTACAGTTTTTCGATGATTTCGTTGACCCGGCCAACAGATGTCTTTGCGGTCTCGGATATTTGCTCTGGCGTATATCCCCGCTTATGTAAATCTTCTACAAAAATGCTGATAACGGCGTCCTTTTCCTGAAGAGCAGTATCCTTTTCCTGAAGAGCGGCAATTTGTTCCTGAAGAGCGGCATCCTT
>JAITPH010000061.1 GCA_031289515.1 Tannerella sp. | reverse complement strand
CGTTCGTGCACAGCAAATCGTAAACCGCCTTGCGACTTTCCCATTCCATCTGCTCGGTCGGTCGATACTGAATCTCCTTAATCCGCGCATTGGGAATCATGTCGTTCAGGAAGTTTATCATCAACTCCCTGTCGCCGAAAATCTTCTTGAAGCCGAAATCCGTCAGTGGATTCATAAAAACCGACGGGGCTTTGACTTTGGTCGCCGTATCTTTCTTCTTTGCCATTATACCATGCTATTTTGCAGCAAAATTATAAATAAAAATCGTAACAGCGAAATATATATGGATTTTTTTATGTCTCATGTCATTTTTGATAATGTCATGGCGACAAAAACACAACATTCTGCCATTATAAACGACGGATTCGTAAAACGCTACCGCCAATGACGGAAAATGTCTTCATTCAGCAAAGCGCCCAAAAACTTTCAACTATTAAAGATTGCCGACAATTCTTTTAACCGCATCCACAAGTTTGTCGATTTCTTCAAATGTGTTGTAGAATGCGAAGGCCGGTCTTACGGTTGCTTCCACGCCCATTCGTCGCAGGGCGGGCTGGGCGCAGTGGTGGCCCGCACGCAGCGCTATTCCTTCCGCATCAAGCAGTTTTCCGACTTCGGGCGTCGGTATTCCCGGTATGACGAACGACACGACGCTTATCCTGTCGCGCGGATTGCCTATCAGCCGGATTTTGTCGATTTGTCCGAGTTCGCTGCGGGCATATTCGGTTAGGGCATGCTCGTATTTTTCGATGTTGTGAATACCTATGCGGTCGACATAGTCCAGCGCTGCGCCCAAACCGACGGCATCGGCAATATTCGGCGTTCCCGCTTCAAACTTGGCGGGCGGCACGTTGAAAACCGTCTCTTCAAACGTGACGTCTTTAATCATGTTCCCGCCGCCCTGCCACGGCGGAATGAGTTCCAGCAGTTCACTTTTACCGTAGACGACGCCTATTCCGTTGGGCGCATAGATTTTGTGTCCCGAAAAGACAAAGAAATCAACATCCGAATCCTGCACGTCGACCGGCGTGTGGGCAATCGACTGTGCGCCGTCGATCAGGACACGCGCGCCGTAGCGTTTCGCCATGTCAATCATTGTTTTTGCAGGCGAGATTGTTCCGAACGTATTGTTTACATGGGCAAACGAAACGATTTTCGTTCGGACGCTCAACAGCCGTTCGTATTCTTCGAGAATTACTTCGCCGCGGTCATTGACGGGAATGACGAGCAGGTGCGCGTGCCGTTCCTTCGCCAGTTGCTGCCACGGGACGATATTGGCATGATGGTCAAGCGTGGAAACGATGATTTCATCGCCCGGCATGATGAATTTCCTGCCGTAGGTTTGCGTGACCAGATTGATGCCTTCGGTCGTTCCGCGCACGAAAATGATGTTGTCCGGCGAAGGCGCGTTGATGAATTTGGCGACTTTAGCCCTTGCGCCCTCGTATCCGTCGGTCGAACGCGCCGCAAGCGTATGCGAAGCGCGGTGAATGTTGGAGTTGTCCCTTTCGTAATACTCCTTGACGGCTTCGATTACCTGATGCGGTTTTTGCGTCGTGGCGGCATTGTCGAACCAGATCAGATCCCTGCCGTTCACTTTCTGATGCAGTATCGGAAAATCCCTGCGGATAGCCTGCACGTCGAAAGTCTCTCTGCCGTTGTAGGAGATGGGCTGGTCGCGCAGAAACGAATATTTCGAATAGCCGGCATCGGAAAATTCATGAGTAGCGGCCGAATGTAACACGCTTTTTTCGACAGGCGACGGCGCAGACGGCGCAAGAGGCGCTATCAGCTGCCGGAACGAGTCGTGGACGCTGCTCAGGTCGATGTCGTCGCCGGAAAAGTGCGTTAAGGGAATGCCGGCAGTATTTAATAATTCAGTCATAAGCGTAAATAGTGAATAGTTATCTTATCGCTGTTTTGCGGTTATCGTAATCGTGATAGTAGCCTACTTCGACATTTTCGAGTACTGCGATGGCATCGTCCGTCAGCGAAGCAAGCGAGAAATATTTAGTCAGCAGATAACTTGCCACGGCATACTTGTCCAGACCCATGAGGCGGGCGGAGAGGCTCGGCGCAATTTCACCCGGCACGCCGGCCTGATGCAGTCCGACGACGCCCTGTTCCTCTTCGCCGGTGCGGACGAGGATGAAATTTGTCGTTCCCACGCCGCGGTTGGTGAGGTATTGACCCTGAATTTCGACCTTGTCGCTCGGAATAATCGGCACGCCGCGCCATGTAACGACCGTCACGCCGAAGACAACCGTCGTAACAGGCGGCACTCCGCGCCATGTACATTCCCTTTCAAAAGCCGCGATGGCACGCGGATGCGCCAGAAAGAACGCCGGTTTTTTCCATACCAGCGACAGCAGTTCGTCCAGATCGTCCGGCGTAGGCGAGCCGTAGCGTGCGCTGATGCGGTAACCCGGCTCGACGCTTGCAAGCAGGCCGAAGGACTTGTTGTTTATCAGTTCCCATTCCTGCCGTTCCTTGATGCTCTCGATGCTGAGCCGCATTTGCTGTTCAAGCTGGTTGTAGGGATCGTTGTACAGGTCGGTGACGCGGGTATGGACGCGCACGACCGTTTGCAGCGTGTTCAGCGGATATTCGCGAGGCTCTTCCTCGTAGTCGATGTACGTTTCGGGGATGATGTTGTCTTCCTCGTGACCGGAAGCAAGGTCGATATGCTTTTCGCCGTGGGCGTTCACCGTTGCTTTCAGGCGCAGATGCTCGTCGACGGCTTTCTGGAACTGTTCCCTGAACGTCGGTATTTCCCTTATTATTTCTTCCAGCTCATTGCTGTTGAGAGTGAAAAACACTGCCGGCGTAATGGCTTTGACCGTTACGGACGATGGCTCGTCGGACAGCAGGTTGGCTTCGCCGAAATATTCGCCTTCGGAGAGGATGGCGATACGCAAATCCTCGCCGTGCGGTCCACGGCTCAGTATTTCCACCTGACCCTGCGCCACGACGAAAAATTTTTGCGGATATTTGCCTTCATCGATCAGTTTGCCGCCAAGGGCGATTGTCTCGACCTGAAATCTTTTTGCCAGACGGTTTACTATTTCCTGCTCGATATGCGCAAACAGGGGTATCCGGCGAAACGATTCGACGCGGAATGACGGTACTCCCTCAAAAAATTCGACTTCGATGCGTTCCGCCTTTTTGAGTTCCACCTTGGTGCGGTTTACGCGATATGTTCCCGAATTGACCTGCACCCAGGGTAGAAGTTTGAGGAGCAGTCGCGGAGTGATTGACCCCATTTGCGGGGCTGTTTTGGTTGTTGTAGCCAGTTTCTTGGCTGTTGCAGTGACGATGCTGCGCTGTAATTCGTTCTGTGCCATTTTGTTTATTTTATAATTATTACTGTTTCTTCCGCCTTTTTCTCCCTGATGGAAAACGCCTTTATGACAGGCCTGTCCTTTTCCTGAAGGGAGACGATGATGTAGACCGTGTCCGGGTCGAAGGCAAGCCGTATATCCTCTTCCGACGGACGCGCCGGCGTTCCGGGATGACTGTGATAGTTGGCGATTATCTGCAATTTCTGCGCCCGCGCTTCACGGAGGACGGCAAACTGCTCTTTCGGGTCGAACGAGAAATGCTCCGGACTGTGGTCGACGTTGGTCAGCGGATACCGGATTGCGGCTTCGCTGCCGTATTCGTCGCCGTTGCCGTTGCTGTCGATGTTGCCGATGCCGTCGATGTTGATATTGACGTTGCGTTTGCCGACAAGCAGTCCGCAGGCTTCGTCGGGCAATTCGCCGAGCGCCTGTGCGATGATGCCGTCGATGATATGTTGCGGTATGGCGATCATTTCTCGATTTCGATATTGTAGACGCCCTTTGTATCCGTTTCCTTTACCGACAGTACTTTGAAGCCCTGTTCGGCGGCGCTTCGCGGAACGTTTTCCAGCGGCTCGCCGGCAAGCAGTTTCACGTTCAGCACGTCGCCCTTTTGAAGTTTGCCAAGCTCGATTTTCGTTTTCACGAACGTCATCGGGCAATGCTCTTTTGTTACATCCAATTCTCTTGTCATATCGTTATATTTTTTCTGCAAAGGAACGACTTGTTTTGAAACCTTACAATACCACAAATGTGGTACGGCGGTTTTCCGGCGCGGAATTTGCGGGTTAGTCGCCGCAGACGCCGCG
>JAITPH010000060.1 GCA_031289515.1 Tannerella sp. | reverse complement strand
GGTATAGAGATGGATGCCGTCGAAAACAGCGATTTCAAGATCAGCCGCAGCATTTACCCGCCCGGCGTATCCGTCTTCGACGCTCTGCGGACGGCTACCGATTCCGTCTATCCGGCGCTGATCGACGAAACCGTCCTCACATGGGGCCTGATGCTCAAACCGGGCGATACCGTCCGCTACGAGATCGCCGGAGGAAAGACGGTATACCTGCAACTTGCCGCGACGCTTTCCAACTCCATCTTTCAGGGGAATATCCTGATGGACAAAAAGCTCTTTTCATCCGTATGGAGCGAGACGGCGGGCAGCGAAATCATCCTGCTGAAGATGGACGAAACGGAAACCGAAGCTGCCCGGCGCCTCGTCCTGCAAGCCCTGAGCGAATACGGCGTGACGGTAACGTCTGCCGCCGACCGGCTGAAGGAGTTCAACCGCGTCACGGATACCTACCTGACGATATTCTTCACGCTTGGCGGTCTGGGATTGCTGTTGGGAGTGGCGGGGTTTATCATCACGGTACGCAAAGATCTTGCTTCGCGAAAAGAGCAGATTGCGCTCTACCGCGCGCTCGGTTTCACGGACAGGCGAATTGCCGGCATCCTTGAAGCCGAGAATCGCATCGTTCCGCTGTGCGCCATTGCCGTCGGCGTCGCGGCTTCGCTTGCCGCCGTCAGCGGAGGATGGCAGAATGTCGGCTTGTGGATATGGCTGACGGCTTTTGCGCTGGCGCTGTTTCTTGTTTTGTGTGTTGTTGTATTTATCCGTAAATCTGTTAAGTCATGCTTGTCAATTCATTGAAAATACTGTTTATCGTGCCCGGCTCGGGCGATCCGTTTTATTGCGGGAACTGCTTCCGCGACAACTTGCAGGCTAATGCTCTTCGCCGCGCCGGACACGACGTGATGATTATGCCTCTCTACCTGCCGCTCAGGGACAAATCCTTCATGGCTGATACGCCGCTCTTCTTCCCTGCGACCTCGCTGTATCTCTCGCAAAAATATTTCAGAAAAAAAGCCATGCCGCGCTGGATGGAGAAGATTCTCAACTCGGATTTGCTGCTCGGCCTGGCGGCTTCGTTTTCCGGAAGCACCTCGTCCGAAGGTCTGGAAGATATGACGCTTTCGATGATACAGGGCGACGACCCTGTCTTCCGTCAACAGGTGCAGACGCTCGTGGAATGGGTCAAAAAGCACGAACGGCCGGATATAATCCACCTTTCGAGCAGCTTGGTTATAGGCATCGCAAAAGAAATAAAAAAGGAAACCGGCATTCCGGTAGTTTGCTCCCTGCAAGACGAGGAAGTCTGGATCGACGGCTTGCAGGAAGTCTTTGCCCGGGCTGCCTGGAAAGGAATCGGGGAAAACATGCAATATGTTGATGCGTTCGTCGCTTCAAGCCGGTTTTACAAACAAATCGCTGAGCGGCAATTCCCGCAAATCAAGCCTGTCCACGTCGTATATCCGGGACTGGACACGGCAAAATATGCTTCCGAACACTATCCGGATTATCCTACCGTCGGATTTTTCTACCGCATGAACGAATTGAACGGACTGCATATACTTGCCCGGGCTTTTGCCAAACTCAAGGAGAAAGGGGCTGTTCCGAATCTGAAGCTGCGCATCGGCGGCGGCTTCACGTCGGTCGACAAGTCTTTCCTGAAGAAAGTGCGCCGGACGCTGTCGCCTCACCGCGACGACGTGTTCTGGCACGATACTTACAGCCTGCAAGACCACGCGGCGTTCTACCGGGAAATATCGGCAATCTGCGTACCCCTGACGTTCGACGAAGGCGTTGGCCTTTACGTCTGCGAGGCTTTCGCGGCGGGACGCCCCGCCATTGAGCCGTGTACAGGCTCGTTTGCCGAAATAGTGGGCGATGCCGGCGTTCTTTATTCGCCAAACAGCGCCGACGCCCTTGCCGATGCTATCGAGAAACTGTTTTCCGCAGACGGACTGTGGCAACAGTGCTGCAACAACGCACTTCACTTATCCCGCACGCGCTACAGCGACGCGACTCTTTCGTCGGAACTTCTTAAAGTATATTCCGCCTTTTCGGGTCGGGAAATCAGATAGCCTCGCATGTACAGACGGCGGTGAACTCGTATCCTTCCTTTTTTCCTGCCGTGACGTTCCCGATAGCCGGGAATTTTATATGCGCTCCGGCCACACGAATCCTGTTCTTCGTCACATACTCGAAGATTTTCTTTCGCGTTTCGGCAGCCTCGCGGCGGTCGTAATCTACCGTGAGCGACACTTCGGGGCGGGGAAATTGAATGGGCGTGGAATGTACGATGTCTCCCCATATCAGCAACCGCGATTTCCGGGATTCAATCAGAAAGGATGTGTGCCCCGGCGTATGGCCGTAAGCGGCGACGGCTTGAAAACCGGGAAACAGCGCAGCCGGATTTTCCGGTTCGCCGGGCACAAAGACGTGCAGCTTGTCCCGATAGGCTTCAAGCACCTTGCGGGCGTCGGCGCCGCGTTCCTTTTCGTTCACCCAGTAATCATATTCCGCCTTTGCGACATAAAGCTCGGCTTTCGTGAAAACCTTTTTCCCTTCGCGCAAAAGACCGCCTATATGGTCGCCGTGCATGTGCGTGAGCAGGATGACATGCACTCCGTCTTCGGCAACCTCCAGCGATTGCAGATTCCGGGACAGATTCGTCCCCACTCCGGCATCAATCAATACTGTCCTGTCCGGCGTGCGCACCAGAAAAGACTGGATTTCGAGGGGAAATGTTCCTTCCGGAAGATACGTCTTCAGTATTTCGGGCGTGGCGCCGACAAGCATATCGCTTCCCGCGTTCTGGCCTCCGTCGGATAACGTACTAACCGTAAAATCCCCCAACTCGTATGTAATAACCGTTTCCTGCGCTGCTATTCTGCTTGCGGGCAACATACATACGGATACGATGAATAATAAAATATAACTTCTCATAATTACGTAACAAATTTTGTCGGGCAAAGGTATACATTTTTAAATTAAAAATGCAATATTTATTTCGATTTGAATTATTCATTGTTCTTCTTCGTTATTGTTTCCGTTTTTTTCGCTTTCGACGAATGTCCTGCCATGCGAATTTGTTTTTTTCTCTACATTTGCGACATGAATTTTCATTATCGTCAAAAAGAATCAATTATGGCAAATCGTATTATCGTTTTTTCTCTTTTCATCGCCGTTGCTTTTGAAATGCAGGCAGCCGTTTCCCTGCGGGGAAAAGTCAGCAATATCGGAAATTATCCTGTTGCCGGCGCTACCGTCGCTGTGGCTAATCACAGTTTAAGTGTTAACACCAATGAAGGCGGAGGTTATTACCTTACAGGACTTCCGGCCGGGAAAATATCCGTCGTCGTGTCGTTTACAGGGTATGAGACGCAAATCCTTGAGATTGACGTGAAGGAAGGCGACAACGAAGTCAACGTGACGCTCGAAAGAGCGGCTATTGCCCTTGAGCCGGTCACCGTCGTCGCCCAACAGCGCGAACAGCAGGTTCTGGATATTCCGGTCACATTGTCCGTTGTCAGCGCGCAAATGCTGGAAAATACCCATACCCGCAATCTGGAGCAATTATCCGGCTTTATACCCGGACTGAATATCTACATACAGACGCCTCACCGTCCGAATCTTTCCATAAGAGGTCTGACAAGCGACGAAACAAGCCCGACGGCGCAACCCCGCGTTTCCGTATATTATAATAATGTACCGACCAGCCGCGCTTCCATGGCTATCGCCGAATTATACGACATGGAACGCATTGAAGTGACGAAGGGCCCGCAGGGGACTTTGTTCGGTCGAGGCTCTCAAATCGGCGCCATTCATTTCGTCACCAAAAAGCCGACATCGGACTTGAACGGCTATCTGTCGGCCGGACTTGGCGATTATGCCATGAAAGAAATAGAAGGCGCCGTAAATATTCCTGTCGTGGAGAACAAACTGTTTGCGCGCGCTGCCGGAATATACAGCTATCAGGACGGTTTCGTCACCAACACATCCGGCGGAAAGCTAAACGGAAAAAATACCGTCGGAGGACGTTTCTCGTTACGTTACCTGCCTGTCCGGAACTTGAAAATCGACTTTGTGGCGAATTACCAGAAAGACGACAATCCCGGCACGGCTTTTATGAGCAAGCGATACCCGAACGCGAACGGCGTGAAAGATATTTTCAAGTACGAAGCCTCGTTCGACGAAGGCAAGAAATGGTTTAACAAACGCGACGTATTCGGCACATCGCTTGATGCAAAATACTACCTGAACGAAAACAGTTACATATCGTCCATCACATCCTATTACACCAATTCGGTAGACCACCGTTGGGATGGCGACGGCTCAATAGCTCCTGCCATCGACATGGCCGAGTACGATAAAGCCAATCAGTTTTCGCAGGAACTTCGCTACAATTTTTCGCTCAACAGCCGCCTGAACGGTTTTGTGGGAGCAAGCTACTGGCGCGAGGACTTTGAACAAAAATACCGGTTTGGTCCCGATGAGCAATATATGGCTTATCTGATTTTTCAAAGCCCCGAATACATGATTTTTGAAAATGGAGCGTTAGGCTATCCGATGCCGGCCATTCCTCTCGATCCGCAGTTAGGCCCGCTGGGCGGAATGCCGTTGCCAAGCAACCACGAGGAAGAAAGTACAGGACGCGCCGTCAATCAGGCTTCCGACCTGTTTGCGGACGCTACCTACAAACTTCTGCCGAAGTTAAGCCTCACCGCCGGTATCCGCGCCACCTACGAAGCCTTCCGCACATCGACCGAAGCGAAGATGCTGGGAACGACGCCCTCCACGCTGGGCTATCTGCTTGGAACGGCGCCAAACTTTTTCTTCGCCCCGAAAGACTTCACGGAAATCACGAAAGACTTTCTGTCCGTCACCTATCGCGTAAATCTCAAATATGACTTCAGCACATCTTCAAACGTGTATGCCGGATACGCGAAGGGCAGGCGTCCGAACGTATTACAATTCAACTCGGCGGGAGACAGCGAGGTTATGAATGCAGAAAATGTACACAGTTTCGATGCCGGTTTTAAATGGAGCGCACAACAACGCTACTGGCTCGACGCCGGAGCTTTTTATCATTTTTACAATAACTTCCAGACCTCGAAGTGGGACAATGCCAATTACATCGTCGACGATGCGGGCAGAGCTGCCTCGTATGGCATCGAAGTAACGGCTAAAGCCGTCGTAGGCAAACATTTGGACGTTTTCGGCAATTATGCCTATATCCATGCACGTTTCGACGACGAAGACAGCAATGGCAGCAAACAGGAATATGCCGGAAAGACATTCCGCCTGACGCCGGAAAACAGTTTCCTGCTGGGATTCAATGCCGGAGTAACCATCTCAAGAGCATTACAGGTCGTTTTCACGCCTACGTATTCGTGGAGAAGCCATATCTGGTTTGAAGATTCCAATGACATGCAGCCCGCAGACCCCTCGCTTGCCCGACTGGAACAGGACGCTTACGGTATGCTGAACGCCAATCTTGCCTTTAAACTCAGCAAGCCCAATCTGGCGCTTTCCGTTTTCGGAAGTAACCTGACCGGCGAGAAATATATTATCGGCGCGGGTAATACAGGTATGATGTTCGGCGTGCCGACTTATACGCCGGGAGCGCCCCGCATGTTCGGAATGAAGTTGACATGGCGGTTTGCCGGTAAAAACTGATACGCTATGAGCCTCCGGTTATATCCTGTTGACGACACAAATCCGAATACAGCAATGTCGAGTTGGTTTATACGTCACAAGTTATAAAGGTTGAGCAGTGATTTTAATATGATCGGATAGCGACATAATAAAAAAAACGTTACCTTTGTATCCGATTTAAAATCAAAAATGATGGAGCAACAAAACATAGAATACAAGTCCGTTTGGAAAGACGAATACTTGAAATGGGTCTGCGGATTTGCCAATGCGCAGGGCGGTATTGTTTTCATTGGAAAAGACGATGATGGAAATGTTGTGGGCGTGAAAGATGCCAAGAAGCTGCTGGAAGAATTGCCAAACAAGATTACAACTGTTTTGGGTATTGTTCCCGATGTAAACCTGCACGAAACCGAACAGGGCGAAT
>JAITPH010000252.1 GCA_031289515.1 Tannerella sp. | reverse complement strand
GGAATCAAAAAACGTGTTTAACATTGAAGTATCCCGCTGGGCGGCGAAAGCTACCGTACGCAAGGCTTCGGGTCTGAACAGCATCGCTACAGGCTCAACTTTTCTGATTAACGACGTCGGCGGCCTGTCGTTTTGCATGGGCAATGTGAATAGCAAAATGTATCCAATCCAAAAGCGGTCGGCAGGCGACTTCATTGAAGACCCGAACTTCGCAGCAGATTATTCATTATACGGAGCGGAGATGGTACATGATTTCGGCTCGAATACCTACGGTAGCGGTCTTTCTCCTGTTCCGCTCTTTACGGACGCATACATGGATGTGGATAATGACGGCATCGCTATAAGCGCCCGAAACAACAAGTATACGGTCGAAAACACCAGCCAGTCGCCGTACCTTCGGGGGCTGATGCCGTATATCTCTGTCCGTGCAAAGTTTATTCCAAATACTCTTGTTTCATCGTATGATCCCTCTACAGGTTTAGCTACGTCAACACCCAATTCAGCGCAGGTGAATAGTGTGACCGTGTATATAACGGCTGATGGAGTATATACATATTTCCCCAATGCAACACTTGCCAACACTTGGTCTGCACACCCTGCTAATGCCGGGTATACACATCTGGGTAGATACTGGAACGCATATTGCTACTATTTGATCTATTTGGACCCGAAAACGTCATATCCGCTTGCGCCGTATGCGTCGATTCGCAACTTGTTCTACGACACGCGCATCACGCAAATCGACAAATTGGGCTATCCAACTCCCTATCCCGAAGATTCCTATCCGGCAATGCCGCCGGAAACGCCGGCGAGAATCTCGGCAGATATGGATGTCAAGAACTGGACGCCTGTCTTGCAACCGTAATATAGCCGTCCCTGTCGATAACCGTCATTGCGGGCAGTATCCGTCATTGCGAGGAACGAAGCACTCCGGAACTATACAGGGCGCCGGATTGCTGCGTTCCTCGCAATGACGGCAGGCGTAGCCGTTTTCTTCGTCATTTTTCCTGTTTGCTAAACTTGTTTAGTAACTTCCTCGCAATGACGGCAAGCGTAGCGGTTTCGCTTCGTCATTCTTCCTGTTTGCTAAACTTGGTTTAGTGATTTTCCCGCAATGACGACCGCCAATATCAATTGACAATTATTATTGCCGCAAACGGCATTTTCCCCATGGGGAAGACTTTTCCCCCACAGGGAAAAACCATTCCCCCATGGGGGAAAACCGTTACCGACCGTAAAAAAAGTTATTTGACGGTGACGTCAACGCTTTTGAGGTCTTGGTCGGCGGATGAATTTCCGTAAAGCAACTGGTATTTGCCCGGACGAACCTCCATGGACTGTGTGGCGTCGTTAAACGAACTGAATGCGCTTGCAGCTATCGTGATTTCCGCTTTTGCCGTCTCGCCCGCTTTTACGGGCAAACGGAGGAAGCCTGCCAAAGACTTGATCGGCGCTTCCGGATCAACGGTATTTCTGACATATACCTGCACGACTTCTTCGCCGTCTTTTCCGCCGACATTTTTGACCGGTATGCTGACGACGACTTTTCCGTCTTTCCTGATTGAGGACGAAGAAAGCTTTGCATCCGCAAATTCAAAGTCGGTATAGCTCAAGCCGTAACCGAAGGGATAAAGCGGACTTTCGGTCATGTAGCGGTAAGTGCGTCCCGTCATGTTGTAGTCTTCAAAGTCGGGCAGCTGTGCCGTCGACCGGTAGAAGGTTATCGGCAGTTTGCCCGAAGGATTGCAGTCGCCGAACAGGATGTCGGCTACGGCAGTTCCCGCTTCCTGACCTCCGTACCATGCGTTCAGGATGGCGTCGGTATTGGCGTCTTCCCATTCGAGGGCGAGGGCGCTTCCGGTGCAGACGACGAATACGACAGGCTTTCCGGTAGCTTTCAGCGCTTCAATCATGTCCTGCTGAATCTTGGGCAATTCTATCTTTGTGCGGTCGCCCTGTCTGAATCCGTCTATCTGGACAGGCATTTCCTCGCCTTCGAGACGCGGCGACAGGCCTCCGGCAAATATGATGACGTCGGCGTCTTTTGCCTTTTCCGCGGTCAGCGTCAGATCAACCGGCTTGTATTCGCCGACGGTGAGATTGACGTTCGCGCCTCCGGCTTTCTGTATGTATTCTATCTTTACCGGATATTTTCTGCCTTTTACGGCCTTGAGAACGTAGTCTCTCCGACCGCCGCGCTCGTTTGTCCACAGTTCGATGACCTTTTCATTGCCGATGTACAGGCGGAAACCGTCGTTGCCGGACAGCTGGAACGTGATGTCGCCCGATACCGGCGATACGAAATCGCTTGTGAAGCGGGCGGTGAAGTCCGTCAGGTTCACGTTCGGCGCGAATACGGTGTTGCCGCCCGTCGAGAAGTGTATTTCGGGGAAGATTCCCTTGTGGGCAGGCTCGCCTTCAAATTCGGTGTTGTTGAAAAACTCGGCGCTGAAGCCTGTCTGTCCACCCGAAGTCAAATTGCCTCCCATGTCGAAATACATTATGTTGTCGGTATGGTTGCATCCGAGTTCGTAAACCACTTCGGCGCCGGGGATTTTATTCCGTATGCCTTCGAGGATGGTCGCGGTATGCGACGGAAATCCGTTGTAGTTTGCCCACAGCATCGTCGAATCGGTCGCATTCGGACCTATTACGGCAACCTTTTTGATGCTCTTGCTCAACGGCAGTATCTTGCCGCCGGTCGCAGTTCCGTTTTTCAGCAAAACCATGCTTTTTTGAGCCATTTTGAGCGCCTGGGCTACGTGTTCGGGCGATTCCACAACGCTGTAGGGAATGGAAGCATACGGCACGATTTCGTCGGGGTCGAACATTCCGAGCTGGAAGCGGCCTCTGAACAGCCGGCGCAGCGATACGTCCAGTTCTTCCTCCTTGATGCTTCCGTTCTTGACGCCTTCGATGAGCGAACGGTAACTGCCGCCGCATTCAAGGTCGGTGCCCGCGCGGACGCCTCCGATGGCCGCCGCTTCCCTGTCAGGGTGCGTCTCGTGATGGTTTTTTCTCCAGAAATCGTCGATCGCGCCGCAGTCGGATACTATGATGTTGTCGTAATTCCAGCTGTTGCGGAGAATGTCTACGAGCAGTTTGTCGCTCCCGCAGCAGGGCGAGCCTTCAAAACGGTTGTAGGCGCACATCACTTCCTGCACGTTGCCTTCCGTCACAAGCGTTTCAAACGCCGGAAGGTATGTCGTGTAAAGGTCGCGCGGCGATACGTAGGCGTCGTACACGTGGCGGTTCCATTCCGGGCCGCTGTGTACGGCATAATGCTTTGCGCAGGCATGAGCCTTGAAGTATTTCGGGTCGTCGCCCTGCAAGCCCCTGACTACGGCAAGTCCCAGCCTTGAAGTAAGGAACGGATCTTCGCCGTAGGTCTCCATTCCGCGTCCCCATCGCGGATCGCGGAAGATGTTGATGTTTGGAGTCCAGAAAGTAAGACCTTTATAGATGTCGTACTCGCCGTTTTTCTGGTATTGGTGATATTTGGCTCGCGCCTCGTCGCTGACCAGAGTGAAAGTTTCGAGAATGGATTTCTCGTCGAATGTCGCCG
The DNA here is from genome assembly GCA_031289515.1 of Tannerella sp. GTDB lineage: Bacteria > Bacteroidota > Bacteroidia > Bacteroidales > Tannerellaceae > Tannerella. The sequence continues at coordinate 8,896 of JAITPH010000252.1, read as the reverse complement.
CCATTGCTATGGACTGCGGAAACACGGTAGCCCTGCCCGCGCGCGCAACGCCGTGCAGAGCCTCGTTCCACCAGTCATAGACCGGTATCCCAAGCCGTTCCACTCCCGGCGTGTGATTCATCATTTGTCCTACTTTTTCTTCGACGGTAAGACGTCCGAGCAGGTCGTCGATGCGTTTGTCCGTACTCAGTTTCGGATTCTGAAACGGATATTCGTACTTGGCTTGATCCTGACACGCGCTAATCGAGATAAGGCATGTCGCTAACAGAAAGATAAAATTTTTTTTCATTGCTTTGAAAATTTTAAAAGGGTTAATAATATGTTGTTTAATCTATGTACAAGTCGGGTCTTAGCAGCCGTGTCCGTTCCTGCGCCTGCTGCAGTCGCCATTCTTCGATTTTGCTTTCGTTGCCGGACAGAAGTATCGAAGGCGCTTTCCATCCCTTATAGTCCGCAGGCCGGGTATAAACCGGCGGCGCAAGCAGTCCGTCCTGAAACGAATCCGACAGCGCGCTCTGTTCGTCGCCGATAACGCCCGGTATGAGCCGTATCGTGGCGTCCGCTATCACTGCGGCGGCGATTTCGCCGCCTGTCAGCACGTAGTCGCCTATCGAAATCTCCCTCGTTATGAGGTGTTCCCTTATGCGATGGTCTACGCCCTTGTAGTGTCCGCAAAGGATAATTATGTTCGTCAGCATCGACATGCGGTTGGCAGCGGGCTGGTTGAACAGTTCGCCGTCGGGCGAAGTATATATTATTTCATCATACTCTCGTTCGGCTTTCAGCGCCGTGACGGCTCTGTCCACAGGCTCTATCTGCATCACCATGCCGGCTTCGCCGCCGAAAGGATAGTCGTCTACCCGCCGCCATTTGTTCGTCGTGTAATCCCTGAGATTGTGCAGTATGATCTGCGCATGTCCCTTGTCCTGCGCACGCTGGAGAATGGAGCAGTGCAACATTCCCTCAATCATTTCGGGCAAAACCGTCAGTATGTCTATTCTCATATCCGTTTTTTTTATTTGTAAAAATCACGTTTCCTTACTTTGACAATATCGCCGAACGAAGCAAGTTTCGACGTGTTTATCTTCGACGCATTGCCGACTATGACGTATACAAGCGTCTTGTCCTTGATATGCGTCTCGTGGAATTGCATTATGTCGTCGATGTTCATCTCTTTTATCCTGTTCAGCAGATACTTTTTGGGGTCGCTTTTATAACCGTTCAGTCGGTATTTTGCAATCTTGGTCGAAATATCCCGGAACGAAGGATAATCGTTGTTTGTCCAGTTTATGATATTCTGGATTATAGGCTCTATCTTTTCGGGATGGGCGGGCATGCGGCGGATGAGCGATTCGAGCACCGTCAGCGCGTCGATAGTCTTGTCGCTCTGGGTCGACAGGTATGTGATGAATTTAGCCGGTTTTTCGGGCAGGCAAAACGGCGGCATGTGTATTCCTCCCTGCGTCTGATAGGCATACGAGCGAAATTCCCTTATTTCCTGAAAGATGAGCGACGACATTCCGCCGCCGAAATACTCGGAAAACAAGCGTGCGCGGCATCGCTCGTCCGGCGTCAACAGCGGCTTCCCGACCTGATAACCGTACAGTATGTTTTGCGAGACGTCGCGCATGTCGTAAAGGAATACCCGCGGCTTGTCGTAGACAATCGGCTCGCGGTAGTAGGGATTGTTCGAGTCTTCCGTGATATTGTCCAAGTGTATGTATTGCTTTATCTTTCCGGAGATATGCGAAGCGTCCAGAGTGCCGCAATAGTGGAAGGTGCACTTTATTTTCTGGATTTTGAAGAACAGGTCGAGCAAATCCTGTCCGTTCTTTTTCAGTTCGCCGAGCGACACCGTTGTCAGGTATTGCGACTGAGCGCCGTACTGGACGTACTCGAAAATCGCGTCCGCAATGTCGTTGCTCGATTTGAAGAACGCTTTCTTGCCTACCTTGGCGTCGTCGACGAGCGTCTTCAGCTTCTTGTGGTCGTCTTTGACGTTCTGAAGCAATTCGCTCAGGACAATCATCGTCTTCTCGAAATATTTGTCGAAGCCGCTGATGCTTATTACAAAGCTGCGGTCTTCGGCGTCGAAGTGCATCAGACTGCCGATTCGTTGCAGTCGCGTTCGATGCTCGTTGAACGAATGTTTGTCCGTGCCGAGCAGCGACAGATAGCTTGCCAGAAGTTTCAGTTTCGGCTCTTCGAGCGTCCCTTTTCCGAAAGACAGTTTCAGCGTAAATATCGAGTTTACCGGATTGTTGGCGACATATAATGTGGCCTTCGGCGCAAGCGAAACGGTTTGAACGTCGTTTTCAAAGTCGATAAATCTCACTTTTACGTTGTGTACCGGAAGTTCTTCCAGCTTTTGCGCGTACTTCGACGTCGCGTTGTTGTGTTTCGGCACAATCGGCGCAAAATCGGGCTTCGGCAGGTACTCGCGCATGTATTTTCCTGTTTTCTTGCAGATGAAGATATAGTTTTTGTTCAGGTATTTGTTCGCAATGTGCATCACGTCTTCTTTCGTAAGTTCGTCGGCGCGCTGCAATTCCCTGATGTAATCGTCCCATTTCTTGCCTTGAGTGAACAGCCGTATCATTATCTGACTGCGCGAGTCGATGTCTTCAAGTTCCGTTATATGGCGGCGAAGCTGTTCCTGCTTGAGGCTTTCAAACATCTCGCCGGGGAAGTCGCCGTTGCATACGCGGCCGATTTCACGCAGCACGAGTTTCTCGGCTTTCTTGTACGTCTGCACCATCAGTCTCGGTATGATGATGAATCCGAGCACTCCCGCTTCATTGAGGGCTTCTCCCCCGACCATTGCGCCCATCAGTTTGCGTTGCACCATGAGCTGGTCCAGGTAGCCCGTTCCGTTCGGATTGTTGAGAATGGCTGTCGTTATGTTCAGAGCCGCCTGATCGGGATGATTCGCCGACGCTCCGCGAAAGCCCATCGCCATGACTTTCATCAACGGAATGGGTATCTTTACCGTATGCTTTTCGCGACCGTGGAACGGCGGTATCGTTACCGTATATCTTTTGGGCGCTTCGCCGCCCGGTATCCGCGAAAATGCCTTCGACAGTATCGGCAATACCTTCTCCGAATCGAAGTCGCCGCACAGCAACAGCCCCATATTGCCAGCCACATAATACTTCTCGAAAAACTTGCGCATCTCCGAAAGTCGCGGATTCTTCAGGTTTTCGGCGCTTCCTATTATCGGATAAGCGTACGGATGAGGCTGGAAATATAGCGCAAAGGCTTTCTCCATCGCCTGATTGAACATCATGTCGTCGCGCCTGTTCTTCTCCTCGTAGACCGTTTCAAGCTCGGTCTGAAACATGCGAAACACCGGCGAAATGAGCCTCTCGCTGTTTATCTCCGCCCATTGCTCTATATATTGCGGCGAAAAGGTGTTGTGGTAAATGGTGTAGTCGTACGAAGTGCCCGCGTTGAGGTTTGTGCCTCCGTATTTGCTTATCAGTTTGTCAAATTCGTTTGGTATGACATAGTCGGCGGCAAATATGCTGAGGTCGTTTATCTCCTGCTGTATCTCCAGACGGCGCAACTCGCTCTTTGTCTCGGCGAGAAGGTCGTATTTGTCGGCTATCTGGTCAAGGAAGACTTTTTCGGCGGCATAGTCTACCGTTCCGATTTTCTCCGTTCCCTTGAACATGATATGCTCGAAATAGTGGGCTATTCCGGTGTTCGGACAGTCTTTCGAGCCTGCTTTGACAACGACGGCGCCGAAGACCTTGGGCTGATTGTGGTCTTCGTTCAACCACACCGTCAGTCCATTGTCCAGAACAAACTCCTTGACTTCCGTAGATACCGGCATGTTACTCTGTTTTGATAATGAATTTACCATCCTCGACATTAAATATTCCGACAAATATAAAAAAATACTTTATAATGTAAAATAATATAAGGCTTTTTTTATCAAAATACGTGCTTTATTGTACAAAAATTAAAACTGAAAATATATAAACGGTACTATATCAGCGCTTTTCATCTGTATGACAATAAATATGGCTATGCAAAGCAACGCAGCTTTCGCCCAAAGCGGCATGCACGTTACCTTTTGCTGAAGTTTCAAATCTATTTCTTTCGGGATGAAATGTATGATGTAGCCGGTTATCATCAGTACGAAAACCGACCGGTAACCGTTTATTAACTGCATGAAGACTTCGGGCTGAAAATATGTAAATATCTGCGTGAACATTTCGCCCACTTTTTGCATCGAATCGGCGCGGAACGGTATCCACGCAAAACATACGATATGAAAAGTGAATACGGCGCTTATTATGCGCCTCCAAAGCGGCATCTCTGCTCCCGTAGCCTTAAACCCGAAGAGGTGTATCGTCAATTTGTGAATCGCCAGCGCTATGCCGTGAATGACGCCCCAAAGTATGAACTTCAGCGCCGCTCCGTGCCATAAGCCGCCGAGAAACATTGTTATTATCAGGTTAAGGTACGCGCGTATCTTGCCTTTGCGGTTGCCGCCCATCGAGATGTAGAGGTAATCGCGCAGCCACGAGGAAAGGGAAATATGCCACCTTCGCCAGAACTCTGTTATCGTGGCCGACTGATACGGCGAGTCGAAGTTGATGTTAAACCTGAATCCGAGTAACAGCGCGATTCCGATAGCCATGTCCGAATAGCCCGAAAAGTCGCAGTATATCTGAAGGGCGTATCCGTATACTCCCATCAGGTTTTCTATGCCGGTATAGAGCGCGGGCGCGTCGAATATGCGGTCTACAAAATTTACGCTTATATAGTCGGATATTACGCATTTCTTGAACAGTCCGCAGATTATCAGATATAAAGCCTCGCCCATCTGGTTGTACAGCAATACCGGCTTCCTGTTTATCTGCGGAATGAAATCGCGCGCCCTGACTATCGGCCCGGCTACCAGTCCCGGAAAGAACGATACGTAAAACATGTAATCAAACCATCGCTTTACAGGCTTTACCCTGTCGCGGTATATGTCTATTATGTAGCTGAGCGACTGGAACGTAAAGAACGAAATGCCGACCGGCAGGAATATGTCCAATGGCTTGTACGACAGCTCTTCAAGTATAGGCTCTTCAATGACTCCGCCCATCAGATGCCAGAAGTTGATTGTCAGCTCGTATATGAAATTGGTGTATTTGAAATAAGTCAACATGCCGAGATTGACTAATATGCTCAAAGTAACCCACAATTTTTTTCCTGTTTTGTTGCGTGTTTCCGGTATTTTTTGCCCGATAAGATAGTCGGACGTCGCCGTGAATATCAAAAGCAGAAACCATATCCCGCTCGTCTTGAAATAAAAGTATAGCGAGAAGATAATAACATATATTATTCTAATTCTCAAATGATTTCGGAGCGAATTGTAGATGATGAAAAAGCCTGCAAACAGAAAAAGGAATATTCCCGAACTGAACATCATGGGCGCTTCGGGCTGATAGCCAAGCAAATCCAAAAACTTGCTCCACGACAGCCCGCTGAAACAGGTCTGTATGCTATTCCACATCCTGAGCCTCCTCTCTCGACGCTTTCGCTGATGCGGTGTTGTTGCTTGCAACCGTTTCTTTGAAATTCCGGTTCGACATGTATAGCCGGACTATTGATTTATACAGCAAAGCGCCCTGCCGGTCGTATCCGTCGCGGTTGAAATGTATGTGGTCGCTTCCCAGCAATTGTGCTTCTACCCAGTTGTTGCACGAGTTGTCGCCGCCTGTTATCGAATACAGATCCCAGCAGGCTATGCCTTCCTGTCCGGCAAACGAGGTTATGACGCCGGCTATTTTTGCCATGTTTTCGTTTCTTACGTATATGCGTTTTTTGTTTTTGTATGTCCGCTTGTAGGTTTCTGCCGGAGTGGTCAGTATCAGCGCCGTACAGGGCAATTCTTCCCTGACAAGTTCCGTAAACAGTCTTACCTGCCGCTCCAGTTCCTTTTCGCTGAAATTTCGCCCGAACGATTCGTTTGTTCCCAACGAAACTATCAGTACCGACGGCTTCAGCAGAGCTAAATGCCGCAGATACCGCCTGTCTGTGTAATCGACAAATTTCGCTCCGTTGACGCCTATCGAATGATATAAAATGCCCGGCTTGCTGTTTGTAAGCATGAATCCGTAATACAGATTGCTGATTTTCCGGGCGTTGCCGCCGACGCTCTTGATGGAAAACGTATCGACGAGGCTTGCAGTCACGAATGTGTCGACAAGCAAGCCTTCATACGACCGGCTGCCATAAGACAGCAACGCTAACGAATCTTTGATTTTCGGCGACGGTATCATGGGCGACGAAGCGCTGTCGCGATACATCAGTATGCGGTTGAAACTGTATCCTGCGCCGTTGTTCGGCGCTATGATGAGGTTGAAGGCAACTTCCGGCGACGCCGTCTGTATACCGATGCCGCCTATGCTCCAGTTGCATTTTGGCTTCAACTGTATGCACCTTCCCGCAATCCACTCCTTGACATTCGACGAAATATAATAATCCGACGGCTCGTTTGCTTTCGACAGTTTCAAAGGCGTTATCCATCCGCGGCCTGCGTTGCCGAAAGCGCTTTGCAGCAGTCGCATGGCGCTTCCGCTCAAATATCCCGACTGTATGTGCGAATCGCCGAGATGTACTATGTTTATTACCGTGTCTTTGCCGTTCAGCAGCCAGTTCAATTCCTGCAGGAACGGCGACATCGAGTTCGACGGATCGCTGATGATGCAAAGCGAATCGTTGATGAATTTGAGCGACGTTTCCGGGTCATAGTCCGGCAACGGCGGCAACCTGTGCGTCTCGTCCGTTTCACTGCCTGTTTCTTTTGAAGAAGCCGATACTTTTCCCCTGCCTGTAAAGCAAACGGCGAAAGCTATGCAGCACAGCGCCGCCATTATGCTTCTCTTCCTATCTTTCAACAAGTTTTTCATCTCCGTCATACATTCCCTTTTCTATTATTATTGCGTTGTAGAGGGCGTTTGCTATCTCGCGTCCGCCGCGAAAACGGAGATGGGTATAGTCTTTGCTTGCCCAGTTTGAATTTACGTATTTGACCATGCTGTTCTGACCGCCCATAGCGGCAAAAATGCTCCAGAACGCTATCTCCGTCTCCTTTGCCGTCTGACGCTGTGCGCGCAATAGCGACAAGACCGCAGGCATGGTGCTGTAAGCGCCTTCGCTCTTGTGACTTCGGTCGGATACGCCAAGCATCAGTATGTCTGCGCCCGGAAAGCAATATTGCACGTGCGCTATCACGTTTACCATCTTGTTGCGATACCAGCCGTAATCGTTGACGGAATCGCTTGCCACGTTCAGTCCGTACTGCAAGACAATCAGGTCGTAGGGACGTATTGCCTGCAAACCGCGGCAACTCTCGACGTCAAGATTCGACATCACCGCGCCCGAATTGCCGCGAAGCGAAAAATTGTCGACTATCACGCCGCTGTTGTCTTCCAGCGCCAATCCTATCGCACTCAACCCCTGTGAATTTTTAAATTGTATCACTCCTTCCGTGAAACTGCCCTTTATCTCGTATTGCATTATGCTCGCCGTCGGCTTCAACTCGTGATACGATGTGTCCTTGTTGCTTTTCAGTATCAACTCCGTATTTTCGTTTGCCGTGTAAATGAACTTCAGCGACGATACTTCTTCAAGTCCGGGATACATGTCTACCGTCTGGAAACGTATCGAGGCATTGTTTGATTCAGGCTCGAAAAGCTGCCCTGAAAGCACGTATTTTCTGTTTTTGTCGCTTATTATCGAAAATGTTTTCCATCCGTCGGCGCTTTGTTTTACCGTCGGGCGGAACTGGGCTACTTTCGATACCACCGGAATGAAACCTACGCCTCTGCCGCCGAAATGCTCCTGCATCTTCGCCCTGAAATCGGCTACAAGAATGTCGCCTTCAATGAATGAATCGCCCACAAAAGCTATCCTGATAGGTCGCCCCAGATTCTTAACGTTGTTGAGAGCCGCAAAGAAACGGCGCAGTCCTGTTCTGCCTGTTGTGAAGTCTTCTATCTTGGTATTGGCGGGATTATTGGCGTCGTTTTTGTTGTCTTCGGGTTTTTTCTTGACGGTAACCGGCTCGCTGCTTGCCGTTGCCTTTGTTGTTGTTGCCTTTGCCGTTGCTGTTGTCGCCGTTGCCATTGCCGTTGCTGTTGTCGCCGTTGCTCTTGCCGTTGCCGTGTTTTGCGTTTCCGGCGTTTCCGATTGCTTTGACGGAGGCGTCGGAGGTTTGAGCGGCGTCGGAATGTCGGGCGTCGAATCGGGGATGTTTATTGCCGTATTGACGTCGTTATACGATTGTCCGACAGCGGTTTCGTCTTTGTTTTCGTCCCTGTTTGAGTAGTTTTCGATGTCTGTTTCCGCAATCATGTCCTCCTGTTGCGCCAATATTGTTATATCGTCATTTCCTTTCTTTTCGCGGATGTCCGACAACAAATCAACCTTTTTTATACGCATCCCGAATACCGTATCCGGCAACTGATAGAAAAGAAGATTGACAATCAGGGCTATAAACAGAACAGACGCAAACCTGCTTGCGTAGTTCTTTCTATTATTGCGCTTGTTAGCCCTCCTCATTTGTTAGATTCATTTAGAATATACGATTATAAAACCGTGCAAATATAAGCAAAATTTTTGACAAACCCCCAAATTTCCCCGAAAATCTGCAACAAAGGCTGACGAAAAAGCCGGTATCTTCATCATTGTAAGGCGTTTCCGTAATTGCAAGAAAGTTACTATACAAGTTTGACAAAAAGGAGGGATGACGAAGCGAAACGGCTACGCTTGTCGTCATTTTTCCTTTTTGCTAAACTCGTTTAGTAACCTCCTCGCAAAGAACTGTGTTCATATCCAAATATTTTACATATAAAAATTGTTAATGTATCAAATATTTTTTAGCATGGAAGTC
>JAITPH010000241.1 GCA_031289515.1 Tannerella sp. | reverse complement strand
TGTTTGACCGCTTCGCTGAACGAACAGAATATGATGCCCTTTTCGGCAAGCGTTTCCTTATATGTGGTCTTCACCGAAACGCTGTCCATCACGGCGTCTACCGCCATGCCGCTCATTATTTTCTGCTCCGACAGGGGTATGCCCAACTTGTCGAAAGTCTTGAGCAACTCCGGATCTACTTCGTCGAGGCTCTTTATTTCCTTCCTTTTCGGAGCTGCATAATATATAATATCCTGATAATTGATAGGCGGAATCTTCAAATGCGCCCATGCAGGCATATCCAGCGTCTGCCAATAGCGAAATGCTTTCAGGCGAAATTCGAGCAACCATGCAGGCTCTTCCTTTCTCAAAGATATTGTTTGCACAATATCCTCATCCAGACCTTTTCGTATAACATCCGTCTCCACATCCGTCGTGAAGCCGTATTTATATTCTCCGGATGTAAATTCGTTTAATACATTGTCCTGTTCGCTTGTCATCCGAATAAATTAAAATCAATTTATCAACCCGAACATCTTCCCCGGCAATATTGCGGGGATAATATTCTTTATAATGTAATAAAATCGCGATTCGACCTTTATCTCCTGAGGTAATATTGAGAAATATCTGTCGAACATTTCCAATATGTTAAGAATGAAACTTACGGCTAATATCATAATTATCAACCCCACCAAGCCTCCGATTATGTGATTGAACACGCTTAGAGGCGTGGCGCTTATCAGTCGGTGAACAATATTTCCGGCTAATAAAACGACGCCTGCAATTATGACAAATCCTATAAAATAGCTTGTTATGAAAGCTGCTTTCTGTGGAAACCATTCAAATTGAACAAGATAACCCCGCAACCATTCAGCCACTCCTGCGCAAAGGTAAAATCCTATTACGAGAGCGGCAAGCGACACTATTTGCTTTATCATGCCGTCGTACAAGCCTTTAAGCAATCCGACGCCCAACAGAATCAATATTACAATATCCAGCCAGTTCATAGTAATCTGTTATAATGTCTTCTTTATTTCCACCTGATCAAACGGCTCAATTATATCCCCAACCTGCACATCGTTGTAATTGTTGATAAATATACCGCAATCCTGACCCGAAACGGCTTCTTTCGCTTCGTCCTTGAATCGTTTCAAAGAACTTAAGTCGCCGGTATAGATTACGATGCCGTCGCGTATGACGCGCACTTTGTTTGTGCGCTTAATCTTGCCTTCCTTGACTATACATCCGGCTATCGTTCCGACTTTCGAGATTTTAAATACCTGCTGAACTTCCACTTCGCCGCATATATCTTCGCGTATCTCCGGCGACAACATGCCTTCCATAGCGTCTCTTACCTCGTTGATAGCGCCGTAAATAATGGAATACAGACGTATTTCGACGCCTTCATTCTCGGCGAGACGCCGGGCTTGCACCGAAGGACGTACCTGAAATCCGATGATAACCGCCGAAGCCGTTGCCGCGAGCGATATGTCCGATTCCGAAATCTGACCGACCGCTTTGTGGATAACATTTACCTGTATTTCCGGTGTAGACAGCTTTATCAACGAATCCGACAATGCCTCGACAGAGCCGTCTACGTCGCCTTTTACGATGAGATTCAATTCATGGAAATCGCCCAGTGCGCGACGGCGACCGAGTTCCTCAAGTCCAAAGCGTTTCTGCGTGCGCAGACCCAACTCTCTCTGTAACTGTTCGCGACGTGAAGCTATCTCGCGGGCTTCCGGCTCCGATTCAAGCACATTGAACGTATCGCCTGCCTGCGGAGCGCCGTCCAGACCCAATATAAGAGCCGGCTCGGACGGAGCTGCCCGATCTATTCGCAAGTTACGCTCGTTAAACATCGCTTTCACGCGCCCGAAATGTGTACCTGCCAGCACAACATCGCCCTGCTTCAGAGTACCGTTGCTCACAAGTACGGTCGAAACAAAACCGCGCCCCTTATCGAGCGACGATTCTATTACCGAGCCGACAGCCCGACGCTCCGGATTGGCTTTCAAATCAAGCATATCGGCTTCGAGCAACACTTTTTCAAGCAGTTCGGGAACGCCAATACCCTGTTTTGCAGATATTTCCTGCGATTGGTACTTGCCTCCCCAATCTTCTACAAGATAATTCATATTGGCCAGTTCCTCCTTTATTTTTTCGGGATTGGCTTGCGGTTTGTCTATTTTATTTATAGCAAAAACGATTGGAACGTTTACTGCCGAAGCATGGTTGATAGCCTCAACCGTCTGCGGCATCACGTTATCGTCGGCAGCAACTATAATAATCGCTATGTCGGTGACTTTAGCTCCGCGCGCACGCATGGCGGTAAACGCTTCGTGACCGGGCGTATCGAGGAACGTTATATGGCGACCGTTAGGCAATTTGACGTTATATGCGCCGATATGCTGCGTTATACCGCCTGCTTCGCCAGCTATGACATTCGTCTTGCGGATATTGTCGAGAAGCGAAGTCTTGCCGTGGTCTACGTGTCCCATAACGGTAATAATGGGAGGGCGCGTAACAAGGTCTTCTTCGTTGTCTTCTTCTTCGGTTATAGCCTCTACGACTTCGGCGCTGACATATTCGGTCGTATAGCCGAACTCTTCGGAAACAATATTTATCGTCTCGGCATCAAGGCGCTGATTGATTGAAACTATTATACCTATGCTCATACATGTCGAGATGACCTGAGTAACAGAGACATTCATCATGTTCGCAAGGTCGTTTGCGGTAACAAACTCCGTCAGTTTCAATACTTTGCTGTCGCGCTTCTCTTCTTCGAGCAGTTCCTGTTCGCGATGCGCTGCGGCGTCGCGTTTTTCCCTGCGGTATTTTGCTCCTTTGCCTTTGGCATTCTTGCTTGTCAGACGCGCCAACGTCTCTTTAACCTGCTTCTGTACGTCTTCGTTGTTTACTTCGACGCGAATCGGTCTCTTTGGACGCTGCAACTTGACCTTATCCTTATCCTTATTGTCCTTGTCGTCGCGACGGAAATTCGTTCCGGGAGTAGTACTTATATCTACGCGGTCTTTCCTGATGCGTTTGCGTTTATGTTTGTTTAAAATTAAAGCATTACTAACCGCTGTTTTATCGTCTGCAACTTTCGGAGGCGCCGGACGATTAAGCGTTTTGCGTTGTACCAGCTGTTTCTCGCGCCGTTCGTCGTGTTCGCGCTTCTTTTCCTCTTTGGTCTTCTTTCGCGGACTTGTTGCCTGATTTATAGCGTCAAGGTCAATCTTTCCGGTCACCTTGATTTTCGGCTCCAACAAGGGTTTCGACGGACGGAATATCTGTTCTTCGACAGGTTTTACTCTATTTTCCACCTCTTGGGGTTTATCAGCCGGCTTATCGCTGCCGACAGGACGACGGTCGCCTTCTTGACGCTTCTGTTCAGACTTTAGCAACTGCTTCGGCTCTCTTGGAGGCTCTTTTTTTACTTCTCCGTCAACAGGCTTGACAGGCGAAGAAGCGGGCGCAGGCTTCTGGACAGGCGTGGTCGGAGCGACATGTTTCGGCGTCGCTTTTCCCTTTTGCTCGACTTTTTCGACCGGCTCCGGTTTGGAAGCGCCGGATTCCTGTTTTACCGGCGGCTCCGTTTTTACCGACGCCTCCGTTTTTACGACAGGCTCGTCGGATTTGGCGACAGGCTCGGACTTGGCGACGGATTCCTTTTTAGCAACCGTCTCCGGTTTGGTAGCCGTCTCCGGTTTAAGTGTCTCCTTTGCGGGTGAAGCGCCTGTAACATCCTTATTTACCGTCGTTTCCGGTTTTCGCTCTACGGCAACTGTCTTCGTATCTACTTTCTGTGCCGTTCCACCTTTAACCGGCTTCGGTTTTTTTCCGTCGAGGTCGATTTTACCAACCGTTTTAAATTGGATTTTTATGTCTTCCGGAATAACCGTTTTTATCTCTTTTATTTCCTGCTTCTTTGGCTCTTCTTTTGGAGGCTTTTCGGAAACTGTGGGAGGTTTGACTATTTTATTTTCTTTCGACAGAATTATGTTGTTGCCGTATTCTTTCGCAAGCAGTTCAAACTGTTCGTCGGTAATCCTGACGTTGGGGTCGCTATCGACCACATAACCTTTCTTGTTCAGAAAGTCTACAACCGTCTGAAGCCCAACATTATAGTCTTTTATTACTTTAAATAACTTTACAGGCATATATGATTTTTACTTTATTATTCTTCTTCAAATTCTGCCGACAATATACGGAAGACCTCCTTAACAGTCTGTTCTTCAAGGTCTGCGCGTTCCATAATCTCCTCCGGCGTCAATTTAAGAACAGACTTTGCCGTATTGCAGCCCAAAGCCTTCAGAGCGTCGATTACCCAACTGTCTATCTCGTCGGAAAATTCGTCGAGGTAGATGTCTTCTTCGTCGGCGTCATCGATGTCGCGGAAGACGTCTATCTTATATCCGGTCAGCAGACAGGCAAGTTTGATATTCATGCCTCCTTTGCCTATCGCAAGCGAAACTTCTTCGGGACGAAGGAACACCTCGGCGTTTTTGTCTTCTTCGTTTATATGAATCGAAGACACTTTAGCCGGACTTAGCGCCCGTTGAATAAACAGCGATATATTCGACGTATAATTCACAACGTCAATATTTTCATTGCGCAACTCGTGGACTATTCCGCGTATGCGCGAGCCTTTCATGCCGACGCAAGCGCCGACCGGATCTATGCGGTCGTCGTACGATTCGACGGCTATTTTAGCGCGCTCGCCCGGTATGCGCGCGATAGCCTTTATCGTTATCAGACCGTCGTTGATTTCCGGTACTTCAATCTCAAACAAACGCTGTAGAAACAAATTGCTCGTGCGCGACAATAATATTCTTGGAGTACCGGTTTCGTTCGACACATCCTTGATGATTGCGCGAACAGTCTCGCCTTTACGGAAAAAATCAGACTGTATCTGTTCCTGCTTTGCAAGTATCAGGTCGTTGCCGTCGTCGTCGAGCAACAGGATTTCTTTCTTCCAAATCTGATAAACCTCAGCCGAAACTATCGTCCCGATGTTTTCTCTGTATCGGGTATAAAGGCTGTCTTTCTGAAGCTCCAGAATCTTCGACGCCAGTGTCTGACGCAGAGTAAGTATTGCGCGACGGCCGAACTTCTCAAAATGTACTTCGTCGGTTACTTCTTCGCCCACTTCGCAGTCCGGGTCTATCTCCCGCGCTTGCGACAATGTAAGCTGCTTGTTGTTTTCAGTTTCGCCGTCCGAAACAACCGTCCGGTTACGCCATATCTCCAAGTCGCCTTTTTCCGGATTGATTATGACGTCGTAATTCTCATCCGAGCCGAACATGTTTTTTATAACATTGCGAAACGATTCTTCCAATACATTTTTCATCGTCTCTTTATCGATATTCTTGAGGTCTTTAAATTCCGCCAATGTGTCAATCATGTTGACCGATTCCTCTTTCTTTTTCGCCATACTCCTTAAAATCTTATTAAATATTTTGTACTATTAATTTCGCTGTATTTGTAAGTCTGGTCAAAGAGCGCTGTTGTAGCGCGTTTCGACCCTTCTTTCCTGACTTTTTTTGAGATCGTTATCGTCGCGACGTCTTCGTCTGCCGCTTTAAGTATTCCGGACAGTTTAACGCCGTTCCTTAGCTGCATCTCTACCTCGTTCCCTATATTCTTGAGGTATTGCCGCAGAATCTTGAACGGCGAAGTGATGCCTGATGAGCCTACTTCAAGCTCAAAATCCTCCTTCCCGCGATCGAGACTGCTTTCAATATACCGGTTAAGTTCGACGCAACAGTCGATACTTACGCCACCGTCATTGTCTATCTCCACCGTTATCAGGTTGTCCGGACTGACGGTTACGTCTACAAGATAACAGTCTGTCCCCGACAATTTTCCTTCGACCAAACTCTTTATAACGTCTTTTCCAATCATAATCAATAAAAAAAAAGAAGACATTAATAAAAAGAAGGGGAACTTTCCGCCCCCCTCTCTCATCTGCTCTTCCTCTAACTCGACCGCAAAGATAGAAACTATTTCTTTAATAACAAATATTTTGCGGGTTATTTTTTCAACCGTATAGTCCACGCATATTTATTCTTGGGATTTTTGCGGTACGATTCGGGTATTGAGATTTCAAGACCTTCGTCTGTCTGCGTCGTTTTCAGGCGGATATTCGTCCCCAGGACAGTCGCTTTTTCGCCCTTATTCAGTTTTATCGATTTCAGGACAATCTTTTCCGGAGGATTATCTTCGCCCCTGTCGGAGATGTAAATCAGATAACGGCTTCCGTCCGATTGCTGCGTAAAGCTGACTTTTCCCTCTTTATAAGGCTCTAACGGTTTTGACTTGTAGATGGCTTCGCCGTTCACTTTCAGCCATGCGCCGTATTCTTTCAGCAATTCATACGCGCCTTCGTCCCACGTTCCCTGTGGCGACGGAGCTATGTTCAGCAGCAGATTTCCGCCTTTCGAGACTATATCCACCAACATTCTTATCCCTTCACGTCCGCTCATATACCGGGCATTGAAGGCATACGACCAGCTGCCGCCTGCTATTATGCACGATTCCCAAGGATAGGGCAGCGTCTTCTCCGGCACTCTGTTTTCGGGCGTAAGATAATTCTGGTTTTTGCCGTATACAGCCCTGTCCACGACAATTATGCCGGGCTGTTTCTTGCGTGCGTTTTCGACTATTTCGTCCATTCTTATATCCTGATTTACCGGACGCGATTTTAAAAAGAGGTCTTTGTCCGAAGCCGCCATTCTGCCGTAAAACTTGCGGATTTCGTCGTCGGAGCGTTGGCGTACCCATCCGCCGTCAAACCAAAGTATGTCCACGCGACCATAGTCCGACACGAGTTCATCTATCTGGTTATGAGTAAACTGCACATATTTCTCCCATTTATCGGGATACGTAACAGGGTCATAATTAACATTTCTGTCGGGGGTTGCAAATTCAGGCCACCAATAATCGGGACAGTGCCAGTCGGGTTTCGAGAAATACGCTCCTACCAGAAAGCCCTTGTTGCGGAAAGCCGAAAAAATCTCCTTCGTGACGTCGGCTTTGGGATTCGTATGAAAAGGCGTTTTTTCGGAAGTAATCTTGTAATCGGTATACTTCGTGTCGAACATGCAAAAGCCGTCGTGATGCTTCGTTGTAAAGACAACATACTTCATGCCCGCATCATGGGCGGCGGCAGCCCACCTTTCGGGGTCAAATCCGGTCGGATTGAAAGTCGTCTGCAACGCCTCGTATTTCTTCTTGTACTCGTTATAGTCGGTCGAATTTTCGCGCCGACACCAGCCTTCGTCTTCGGAGCAAATAGACCACGATTCGACTATTCCCCACTGACTGTATGCGCCCCAGTGCATGAGCAGACCGAACTTTATGTCCTGCCAGTTACCGATACTCTCCAAAGCGGCCGAATCAGTCTCCGGCACATAACGCTCGCTTCCTACAACTTCCGCCTGCGCCGACAGTCTCAACGCAGAAAAGCAAATTAACGACAATAATATTATTTTCCTCATAAACAGTTAAATTAGTTAGTATTACGCTGCAAATATAAATGATTATTGTCATACGTCACAATTTTTCTTGATTTTTTTTGCTTATTTATTTACCTTTGCGGGCATTTTACGACAAATAAAATGCAAATGGAGAGAATAAACAGGGAAAGCATAGCTGAAATATTGAAGATGGCGGGACAGAAAGGTCTTCACGTCGAAACACTTGCCTTACATTTGATAAACAGGTATTCCGACATATTCGGCAAATTCGTGCTGGAGCCGCGAAAAGTCAAGACTAAAGTGAATCGCATACTGCTCGCCGACGTAAACAAAAAATCGGGAAGCTTGTTTTCGAGAGTGCCGAATCCTGAAACAGGCAAGTATTACAAAGGAAGATACCGCATTAAATAAGGTATTGCGTCTTATTGGCGGGCTACGCTTTCGGCGCACAGTTCGCCGTCGATAGCCGCAGAGACTATTCCGCCTGCATAACCGGCTCCCTCGCCGCACGGATAAAGACCTTTCAGCGTCGCATGACGCAGTGTCCCCGATTCTCTAAGTATACGCACAGGCGACGATGTCCGGGTTTCCATTCCTATCAACACCGCTTCGTTTGTCAGAAAGCCGCGCGACACGTTGTCGAAACTGCGAAATCCTTCACGCAATCGCGATGTAATATATTCGGGCGCCCAGTGATGCAACGGCGACGCCAACAGTCCGGGCGTATATGAAGACGACGGCAAATCCGTCGAATTGCGTTTTTGCATAAAATCGACCATCCGCTGTGCAGGCGCACTCTGCTTCATTCCGCCGTTCTGCCAACTCATCCGCTCCAACCGCTCCTGATAGCGCATAACCTTTAATGCGTCCGAAAATTCATCATCCGGCATGTCTTCGGAACGTATATCTTCCGGACGTATCTCGACGACTATGCCCGAATTTGCCCAGCGCGAGCCGCGATTCGACGCCGACATGCCGTTTACTACTACTTCTTCCGTTTTGCAGGCGGCCGGGACTACAAAACCGCCGGGGCACATGCAAAACGAATATACGCCGCGACCGGCAGATTGTGCGACAAAACCGTATTCGGCTGCCGGTAAATGTTCGCCGCGACCGACTTTGCTGTGATAACGTATATTGTCGATAATCTCCTGCGGATGTTCGAGCCTTACGCCGACGGCTATGCCTTTTGCTTCGACGGCAATCTTCATCCTGTCGAGGTAGCGGTACACGTCGCGAGCCGAATGACCGGTTGCCAATATCACCTGACCCATGAACGAGCGTCCGTCGCGCGTCCGGACGCCTGTTACTTCGTCCGCCCTGATTATAAGCGATTCCATGCAAGCGCCGAAATGCGCTTCGCCTCCGCTGTTGATTATCGTGTTCCGTATATTTTCGATTACTCGCGGCAGTTTGTCCGTTCCGATGTGCGGATGCGCGTCATATAGAATTGAAGCGTTTGCGCCGTGCTGACAAAAGATGTTCAGAATCCTGTTTACCGAGCCTCTTTTTTTGCTTCGCGTATAAAGTTTGCCGTCGGAATAAGCCCCTGCGCCTCCCTCGCCGAAGCAATAATTTGATTCGGGATCGACGACGTGTTCGCGACTTATCAACGCAATATCACGTTTCCGCTCATGGACATTTTTCCCGCGCTCGATTACGACAGGCTTCAATCCAAGCTCAATCAATCTGAGAGCCGCAAATAGTCCGCCCGGACCCGCTCCTACAACAACGACCGGCTTTCCTCCGGAAACATCCCTGTATTCAATCGTTTCATACTCATTTTCCGGTGGAAGCTCATTAACGAAAACTCTCAAATCAAGATTAACGACGATATTTCGCTGACGCGCGTCGATTGAGCGTTTCAGGATTCGGACAGCGCAAATTTCCGAAGATGCAAACCCCGCCTCCCGACACGCCACCGCCCGCAATGTAGCCTCATTCGCAGCCTCCGCCGGACTAACCCTAATACGTATTTCCTTAATCATTCGCTCGTCATCCTTTATCTATCCTATATCCTTTCCATACCGTAAGCAGCTTCAGACTTTCGACTTCAAACTTCAGACTTTCGACTCTCAACTTCATACTTCAGACTTTCGACTTGAAATTTTCAACTTTCAACTCACCCAAACAGATTCTTAAAAGCCTCGTCCACCTTTTTCACTTTTACGATTTTTATACCGGCTTTCAGTTCTTCGAGACCTTTCATCTGCGGTATTATGATACGCGAGAATCCAAGTTTTTCAGCTTCCTGAATACGTTGCTCTATGCGATTTACCGGACGTATTTCGCCCGACAGTCCTACCTCGCCTGCCATGCAAGTGCCCCGGTCGATTGCCACGTCGATGCTCGACGACAAAACGGCGCTTATAACCGACAAATCCATTGCAGGGTCGTTAACGCGCAATCCGCCTGCAATATTCAGGAACACGTCTTTTTGCGCAAGTTTGAAACCGGCGCGTTTTTCGAGAACTGCAAGCAGCATGTTCATACGCCGGATGTCGAAACCGGTAGAGCTGCGTTGCGGCATACCGTAGACTGCCGAACTGACTAACGACTGCGTCTCTATCAGAAAAGGACGCACCCCTTCTATAGCCGCCGCTATCGCCACGCCGCTCAGTCCGTTATGGTTTTCCGTCAGCAGCAGTTCCGACGGATTGCCGACCTCGCGAAGTCCGCTCTGCCGCATTTCGTATATGCCAAGCTCCGAAGCGCTTCCGAAGCGGTTTTTGATGCTTCTCAGGATGCGGTACATATAATGTTGGTCGCCCTCAAACTGAAGCACCGTATCCACGATATGCTCCAGCACCTTCGGACCGGCTATGCTTCCTTCCTTGTTTATGTGACCTATCAGAAAAGTCGGCGTACCGGTCTCCTTGGCGTATTTCAATATCGACGCGCTGCACTCGCGTACCTGCGTAATGCTGCCCGGCGACGATTCGACCGTCGCGGTATACATCGTTTGTATGGAATCGATTATCAGCAAATCGGGCTGCAAGTTTTGAGCGTGAACAAATATCTGCTCCAGATCGGTTTCACAAAGGATAAAACAGTTGTCCGTATCTCCGTAGTCCGCCGACAGGCGGTCGGCGCGAAGTTTGAGTTGCTGCGCGCTCTCCTCGCCCGAAACGTACATCGTCCGGAGATTTTTATTCTTGAGTACAGTCTGAAGGACAAGCGTTGACTTGCCGATGCCCGGCTCGCCGCCTATCAATACGAGCGAGCCTTTGACAAGTCCTCCTCCGAGCGTCCTGTTAAACTCGGCGTCATGTAAATCGATGCGCACTTCTCCCTCCGACGTCA
The DNA here is from genome assembly GCA_031289515.1 of Tannerella sp. Lineage (GTDB taxonomy): Bacteria > Bacteroidota > Bacteroidia > Bacteroidales > Tannerellaceae > Tannerella. The sequence continues at coordinate 670 of JAITPH010000241.1, read as the reverse complement.
CATCCCGCAACAGTTGCGGCTTAACGCCTTTCCGTTCAATGCCCGGAATGTTTCTCTGCTGCGAAGGCTCTTTCTTTATAACCTCTTCCACATAGCTGTTCCAACTGCCGCACGAAGGACATTTGCCTACCCACTTAACGGATTCCGCCCCGCAATCGGAACATACGTATACGGATTTAGTCTTTGCCATCCGTCAAAAATAGTATGCCACGCGGGCCGAAAGCATTGCCTGATTGTAAATTCTTTCCGTCGTCAGATTATACTTAAATTCGACGCCGATTACTATTTCGTCGGTCACGCGATTCTCGCATCCGATACCGATATTCAGACCTACCCGCATTTTTGTTTCCCTGCTTGTCTTCACTGTCGGGGTCGGGATTTCTTCCGTTTCTTCCGTTTCTTCCGGATTTTCAGGATTTTCAGTTCCGAAAGCCGGAACGTCCCAAGCCCACATCGACAACCCCAATCCGCCAATCGGATACATCGTAAATCTCTCTGTCAGGCGTGCCAGATAATGAGCATCGGCATTCACGTACCATGTGTCCATCTTGTTTTCGCCGCTTTTCAAAGCATATAATACCGAAGGAGCGAGACGAATCCGGTCTTTAATATTATATCTGTAGTCAACGCCAAGCAATACCGTCTGGTTATCAACCGCATATCCGGCAAT
>JAITPH010000233.1 GCA_031289515.1 Tannerella sp. | reverse complement strand
AAATCTTTCAAATTGGTGATTTTTATTGTCTTTCCTTCTTTTATCATGGTGACAGTTCCAAAATTCATCCAATATTCGTCAAACCATGCCTCGCCGAGTTGACTGAAAATACCGTTTTCTGCTCTTAAATCGTCTAAATCAAGTGTACAGCCGATATTTGCCGTGTTTCCCGATCCCTGTTTATCACTTGCTATTTTCCATTTTTCGGCAGTAAAGAAGTCAAAATCTTTTATAACCGAAGTAATAGATTTCAGATTTTTTACTGTTGTAACCTCTCGTTCACCTACCTTTTTACAGGGAGTTTCGTATTCTTCCTGCAAATCCCGTACACTATATATCTCCGTTTCCGAAATATCAAGGTCAGTTCTTGTATAGATTATACCCAAACAATAATGCCCTAAATATTGATTGTATGGAAATTGTATGTTTTTCTGCTTGTCTCGTTCCTTAAAATAGGAGCCGTGACTTCCTAATGTAAAACTTGCAATACCGTTCTTTTTTCGGTAAGTTGTTTTCAGATCAACGGCAAATTTTACTTGCTCATCTTTCTTATTGACAAATGTTAAATCAGGATAATAATTTTGATGTTCCGCTAAAATAATACTGTATCCGATTTCTTCGGCGAACCGGATTATTTGAGGAAAAATGTGGATTTCAAGAATTTTAGACACGATTTTTGTGTCGGACGATATGGTATATATATTTTTATATACATCAATAAATCCTTTCACAGACCAATCTCCGTTTTCTGTCGAAACATAACCGTTTAATCTACCGGCAAAAGCGTCTAACACTTTTTTGAAATCCGTTTTATATTTTTCTTTGTTCTCCATAATCATCCATTTCTATCTGATTGTTTGCATAAAATATGTTCATTCATCAAGAATATTTTTTTGCAAAGGTAAAACTTTTTTCTTTATCAGATGCAGATTGGATAAAACTTTTTTCTTTTCCGGATACAAAGCGGATTAAAAAAGAAAGACGCCTGAAGATTTTTTCAGGCATCTTTCGATTATTGTATGATATCCAGCTTGGTGGTAACACTCAACAGTCCTGCCGAGATTGGGGACGGGAGTAAGTAAGTTATGCGGCAGGAAAGACGTTGCTGTTCTATCGCCTATATGTACCGGAAAAGGATAAATTCTCTTAATATTTATCGTACTTCCCCTCAACAATCACCGACTTCACCGCTTCGAGATAGCCGAATCCGTTGAGCATGTCGGGAAGAAGGTAACTGCCTTCCACCCATTCGTTCCACGCATTGACGGTAATCAATTTCGGCTGTTCGGGATGGCTGTCCGCGTATTGCTTCGCTTTTGAAAGCAAGGCGGCGAAACTTTGCGGCGTGTTGTGGTAATGTACCACGTCCTTCATCCCTTTTGCCGGAAAGCGCGGCGTATCGTCCCAACCGATGGATACGCATGGAAACAGAGGCACATTAAGGATGGAATCCATCTGAGACCGTATTTTTACGGAATTGGCGCCATAAACCGCATAATCCTCGTTCGTGCCGCCCATGTTGTACATGGCTACACTGTTGAAACCCATAGCATTTACCCTCTCGGAAAATTTAGCGGCAGCCTCTCCGGACATGATACCGCCGCCGCCCTGATTCCACTGTATGTGCAAACCCGGAAATCCCGCTTTTTTCACTTCTTCCCTGAAATAATCCAGCGCCTTGCGGGCTTCTTCCGTGCTTCCGCCGAAACTTTCCAGCAACTTGTCCACGCTGAATATGGAAAATACCGGCTCGCCGTTGATTTTAAAATAGTTCGGACGTTTGAAATACTGATTAATCACCCTGTCCACGATGATTTTATAATTCCCCCAATCCACCTTTGCGTTCCACAGGATGTCGGCGTTGTCCCCGTAACGGTGAACATTCCAATAATTATATTTCACGTCATGGTTGGCCCACATGATGTAGAACTGCATTTTTGAATTGTTTCGGGCTTTCAGGAAACCGTCGTTGAGGGCGCTTTCCAGAAACGGACCTTCTTCATACCAATACCAGTCGTAAACAAAAATATTGACGCCGTGATCTACGGCAACATCAATCCATTTTTCCACAACCTTGGGATCATTGTCGAGTTCATAGCCCCACAGCGGCATACGTGGCTGATAATGTCCCGCAAAACGCGGATTCCCTTTCTTGATCACTTCCCATTCGCCGATACCTTCCGGCCAGATTTTCTCGCGCGCCAGCGGGTCATCGTGACACGACGGCCAGATATAAGCCGCCACATAATAGTTTTTCTGCTGGGACAACGCCACCGATGCACATCCGACAAGGATAACCGACATCAGTGTCTTGAATTTGATACTTGTATTTCTCATAACTGTAAAGATAAATTTTTATTTTTCAGAACTCCTGTATATTTCATACTTCCCGGCTACGTCCGCCTGTTTCGTATCGCCTGCATGGACGAGCACGCGGTAACGGAGCGCGATTTTTTCGCCTTTCTTCAGGCGGGTATCCTTTTCATTCGCCGGCCAGTACATCGGCGTGGGCGAGATAAAACCGTAATCGCGCGTAAACCACGGCGACGGAAACCACGGATTGGACGGATGCTGCATGACAGCGATGCCTTCAATGCCTGTTTTCCGCGTTCCGTAGCAGTCTATCCACGGCGAGCCGACGCCAAACGTGCCTTTCTCCGTTTCCATGCCTTCGGCGTTCACCATCGTTCCGCCCTGTTCGACCGACAAGTCCGGGTCTGTCCGCACGCTGAAAAGCGAATGGTTGGTCTTCTCGATCACCACGTCCATCAACATCTCCATCTCAATGTCGAAGTCCAGCTGCCATACCGTTTCCGAAGCAGCCGTGACGGTAATTCTCCGGCGGTCGAGGATTGGCGCTCCAGCGTCCGGACGCTTCCAGATACATTCGTCTTCGATGACGACGCACTCTCCCTTCGCCTCAATGATGCGTGCGCCAAGCGAGACGATGCGCCCCCGCTCCAGCCCTTCCTGCCAGTAGTTGCCGCCGTTCACGCGGTCGCAGCCGAAGAAGAGCGACGTGTGATGCGGCCAGATACCGTTGCGCATCGACGTCACGCTACCGCCAGATACAGGCCCGTTGAGCGGGAAGAAGTACGGATATTTCTCGTCATCCTGAAAACGGTAGCTCGTAAAAAATTTGTCGCCGACGGTGACATCAATCCGGTTTCCGGTCTTTACGGCCGAGACGACCGGGTTCTCGGCTTTCAACATTCCGCAACTGCATGCAAGCATTGCGACAAGGATACTTTTCTTCATATTTTCGTGTTATTTGATTTCTACAACAGGAGGACAGGCAAAGTCATTCCAGAGCCGGTCGGCACGTGCAGGCGTCATTTTGCCCTCATACGAGAGCACGCGGTAGCGCAGCACATAATGTTCGCCGGCGTTCAGCAGCCAGTCCTCGTTTTTGGTCGGGGCGAAGTTGATGAAGGCGTCGCCGCGTCCGCCGTTTGCATTTTCGTCCCAGATGCGTAGCGGTTCGGGCGCGTTGCGATTCTGCGGATGACCCATGAACAGCAATCCCGAACGGCCTGTTTCCGTCTCTCCGGTGATATAAATCCAGCGGGCGGAGGTTCCGTCCGTTTCCTGCCGGGTTTTTCCTTCGGAGGTCATCATTTCGCAGTTGTCCTTCGTCCATTCCGGCGTGGCGCGATAGCCGAAACCGGCATAGCGGTAGGCTTCGAGCAGGACTGGCAAGGATGTCGAGGGATGCAGGTGCGATTCGAAATCCCAGAGGAAAGCGTCGGGAATGTTCCACGTCTTCACTTTCCACAGCTCCTCCATTATCACCTTTTCGCCTTCCGGAGTAAAGATTACGTGATCGAGCGCCGCGTCGTAGCCGCTGAAAACCGCGCCCTGCTCCGTGCCTTTGATGTCTCCGGCGCGAACAGTTCCCTGTTTGTCGCCTATGTTCCACAAGTCATACAGCTTGCCGTCGTACACGACGTGCGTCCACGGATTCCATATCCCGAAATGATGGTAATGGTCTTTAGGCTGGATGTTCGTCAGGACATTCCCCGCAGGCGACCACGCGGGATGGATAAATCCGCTGCGCCTGTAAGCGGCGTCCACACCGGCCGGCGGCTCGGCGTAGGCATGGTTGTACTGCAATACCGGTTTGCCGTCCTTTTTCAGGACAAGCGCCTTTTGCGTGTTTTCAACCTGCATGGCTGCGTCGGGCGACGGATTCCTTTTCACCCGTTCGGCGATGAAGGTACGGACTTCGCCCGCTTTCGTCCGGCCGGTCAGTATCCAGTACAGGACGGTTTTATCTCCTGCCGTCACTGTCTGGGAGGGGACTTTTACCTTTTTCGCGCCTGTAAGTTCGCTCAGCGCCCAGTCCGAAGCGTCATTCGCGGAAGGAATCTCCGCCGATACGGTGCAATCCTGCCTGTCGAAGTCGCCCGCCTGCACCGCAAGCGTAATCTCGCCGTCCCTGCCCGGCGTACAGGACATCGCCGCAAGGAAAAGCAGTAGAGTTGTAATTGTTGTTTTCATATACCATATTATTAATGTCATCATGATAAATTTTAGCGTTGCAAAGATATAAAAAAGGATGGCAGTCCAAGCAGACCGGCCACCCTTTTTTTTTAATTCCGTATAATATTCGTTATTTCGGTCCCAAAACAGTACCCTCTTTAGGCACTACCAGAGCAGCCTGATTGTTTTCGGCGCCGGGATAGCCGATGTTCTGGTTGATCAGTCCCTTCATGTTCGTATTTATGGCGCTTGCAGGCACTGGCCACAGGATGTGATGCACGCTTATCTTGTATTCCGCCCAACGGTGTTTCACGCCCTTGTTGTAGAAATTGTTCTTCGCGTTCACCCAGTCGTACCAGAAATTGATTCCTTCCTCTTTTATATTTGCGCCTATTCCGCCGGGTCCGGAGAAATTGTCAAGCCTGTAAACGCGACCGCCGAATACTTCGCACGGACGCCCGGTCTTGGCAAACAGATAGGAAATGCGTACCAGTTCGACGTGCCGGTTTTCTTCGTAGTAAAGTTCGCGGGCGCGTTCGTCCACTATCTCGCCGATTGTAATGTCGGCGGCGGTCAGCGGCTCGGCGCCTGCACGCTGGCGTACGACGTTCATCGCTTCGGCTGCCTGCTGCGGCTGGTTTTTCCAGTAGTAGCACTCGGCCAGCATCAGGTACACTTCGGCCGACCGGTAGATGTACCACGGCGTTTCGCCGCCAGCCCACTGCGTCTGCAACGGATCGGGAACGAACAGCTTGTAGTGCGGCCACTGATACCAGCAGCGGATTGTGTCTTCGATTGCCATGGCGGCCGGCTTGATGAAGTTCTTGCCGTACCACTCGTTGCCGCTGTTCTTGAGCGACGGATTGTTGTATCGCAAGTCTTCGGGCGCTTTCCAGCTGTCGCGGTTGTAGACGCCGCGCAGGTCGTTTGCCTCCTTGTCGTGACGCCAGATGGTGTATTGCAGGTAGTTTGTCGAGCGGGCGCGTCCGATGCCGCGTCCGTAGGATTTGTTCAAGTCCATTTCGGGGTCGGTTTCGTCGGCATGGATGGCTATGTTTGTGCCGGTCTGGCCGTCGGGCGTCTTAACGTTGCCGTTGTTCCAGAACGGTACGGCGTTGCGCATCGTCTGCACGCGGTCGGAGCCGTCGATGGTCGGATACGCGACCACGTACATCAGCCCCTCGGTGTTCGAGGGGTCGAGTTTCGCTTCCACGCTGTGGAGGTCGAACATCAGGTTGGTGTTCGGCTTGTTGCGGTTGGCGGTGAAGCGCTGCGTCATCAGCGGATGGCTTGCAGTGATTTCCCTACCTATCTCGATGGCGCGGTCGAAACTTCCGAGCGACATCAATACCTTCATCAGCAATACGCCGCAGGCTGCTTTCGACGTCCGGCCGCGGTCTACGTTGTCCGACACCCACTGGTAGGCAAACTCCAGCTCCGGAACTATCTTCTCAAGAATGCTCCAGCGGTCGTAGCTGTAGAAATCGTACTTCGGCTCGTTTATTTCCCAGTCCAGATAGGGCACGTCGCCGTACTGGTGCGTCAGCTTGTAGTAGCGGTATGCCTTGGCGAAGTATGCCGCTCCGAGTACGGCGTTGCGTTCGGCTTCGGACGTGTAGACAGCGTCGTCGATGCGGGATATTACGACGTTGGCGTACTTGATGCCCTTGTAGCCCTCGTACCAGTACCATCCGGTCTTCGTCCGGTCGGTGCTGTTCAGGTTGAGGTCGGGCAGGAGAGTGTTGTCGATGTCCATCTGGGGACCGGCCTTGTCGGTAGTGCCTTCGACGCAGATGTCGGCAAGTATCATTTCGGTCAGGATGGGAGCGCCGTCGCCGAAAAATTCATGTCTCATGTTGCGTTCGCAAGTTGTGAGAGCCGAATAGAATCCGTCGGCATCAACGTAGGAGTTCTCCGGCGTATAGAAGGAAAGCGGTTTCGGCTTGAGCCATTCCTCGCTGCATCCGGCGATGCAGATAAATGTCGCAATCACTGCTGCGAACATGCCTGTCTTGAATATATTGTTTTTTTTCATCTTCGTAAATTTTTAAATGTGTCATAATGTAAAGTTAAAACTCAGGTTATAGGTGCGCGGCGTAGGCGAGCTTTGGTCCCATGCCGCGTTGTCGCCGTAGTTCCATCCGCGTTCGGGGTCCCAGAAGTCCCACGTCGGAGAGAAAACTCCCACGTTGTGCACGCTCAGGGAGATGCGGAGGTTGTTCACCGAGAATTTGCGCGTCAGGCTTGCGGGGACGTGATACGAAAGTGTCACGTTTTCAAGCCGGACGAACGAGCGCTCGCGATAGTACGTGCCGAGGTTTTTAGAGCCGATGCGGGCGTAATCGTCGATTTGGTTTTCGGGCGTCCAGTAGGGCTGTACGTATTCGGTGCAGCGGTCTACGAAGTTGCCGGCATTGCCTGCGCGGTTGAAGGCGTCGTAGTGTCCCCAGTTGGAATATGCCATGAAGGAGAGGGCGAAGTGCTTGTAGAGTGCGAACTCGTTGCGCCACGTCCAGCGGAAGCGCGGCGTGCGGTAGCCCTGAAATTCCTTGTCGTCGTCCGTGAGCACGCCGTCCTCGTTTTTGTCAAGATACTTGAAGTCGCCGGGCTGAAGTCCGTACTTTGCGGCGGCTTCCTTTTCGTCGGTCTTCCAGACGCCGAGGCGCTTGTAGTCCCAGATGCGGTCGGGGTCCTGACCGATAAACCAGCGGTTTTTGACGTCGTCGCTTTCCTTCTGGCCGGTGACGTTTCCGGCTTCGTCCTTTACGTCGACCATGTCGCCGTAGAGGTGTACGATTTTGCGGCGGTTCATCGAGAAGTTGACGGACGACGTCCAGACGAGGTTGCGGGTGTCGACGATTTTGGCGTTGAGCGTTATTTCGAGACCCTTGTTGTCGATTTGTCCGAGGTTGGCGGCTACGCTGTTGAAGCCCGATATTTCGGGCAGGGCGCGGTCGACGAGCAGGTCGTTCGTCTGCGAGAGGTATCCTTCGACGGAGCCTCCCAGACGGTCGTTGAGGAACGAGAAGTCAAGCCCGACGTTGAAGGCGGCCGTGTTCTCCCACTTGAGGGCGTAGTTCGACATGCGGTTCACGTAGAGCTGCGACGAGATGTAGGGATTGCCGTTGGCGTCGATGTAGGGATGCGCTCCGGAGACCATGTCCGACAGTGCGTCGTATCGTCCGATGGAGCGGTTGCCGTTTTTGCCCCACGAGACGCGGAGCTTGCCGTAGTTGATGACGTCGTGCAGCGATTCCGCGAACTTTTCGGAGGTGAAGACCCAGCCGAGCGCCACGGCGGGGAAGGTTGCGCGCGGATTGCGCTGTCCGAAGGCGGAGAAGCCGTCGCGCCGTACGGAGGCGGTGAGCAGATACCTGTTGCGGAAGGAATAGAAGAGGCGTGCCATGAGGGCGTCGCCGGTCTGGTATTCGTCGTTGCTGCTGTTGAGGGGAACGGTTCCGGCCTGCGTTCGGTGGTATCCGAGCACGTCGCTGGGCGAGTACATCTTGTTGGACTGGCTCTGCTGCCACGACTGGTACTGTTCGGCGTTGGCGAGGAGCGTTACCTCGACGTTGTGGATGCGGTCGAACTCGCGTTTCCACCGCAGGATGTTGTCCACCTGCCAGGAATAGACCTTCGAGGTTTCGCGCGTCGATTCGCCGCCCTTGGCTTTCCAGTCGAGGTTTTTGGAGGAATCGTGGTTGTAGTATTCGTACCACTGGTAGCGCGGTATGAAGTTGGACTGAAATTCGATTCCGAATGGCAGGTTTATGCGGGCGTAGATGTTCGAGTTGAGGGTGTTGTACATCTTCTTGCGGTCGCGGAACATGTTGTCGAAGAACGGATTTTGGGGCGTGACGTCCGTCGTTGGATACTTCTTGAGATGCTCCGAGGCGTCGGGATTGCCGATTTCGTTTGCGCCGAAGGGCGAGATTCGTACCATGTTTTCCCAGCTGCAGGGCAGGCCGCTTTCGTCGCGCTGGGCGAAGGCGGTGTTGATGCCGACGGTGAGCCAGTCTGTCACGCTTGATTCGAGCTTGAGGCGGGTGCGGATGGCGGAATAGGTGTCGCCGGAGATAATGCCGTCGCGGTCGGTGTAGCCGACGGACCAGAAGTAGGACATGTTGTCCGAGCTGTTCGAGATGCTTGCGGTGTAGTCCTGCTGGAGGGCGGTCTGCAGCACCTGCGAGGGCCAGTCGGTTATACGTCCGGCGATGAAGTTGTCTATTTCCGGCGATTTCAGTTCGAGGCGCGAGGCCCAGGCGCGGAGCAGCTGTTCGTCGCTGACCGTGCCGACGGGCGTTTTCTGGTCGTAGTTGTACCAGTCGAGCTGGTTGACGCCGCTCAGGGCGCGGGGGTCGCTGAACATCTGGGGATACTGGGCGAGATACTCGTCCGTCCGCCGTCCGGTTTCGTAGTCCTTGCGGTACTGGAGGAACTGTTCGGCGCTGAGGACGGGCACCTGGTTTGCGACCTCGGCGAGTCCGGCGCTGGCGTTGAAGTTTATCTGCGGCTTGCCCGTCTTTCCGCGGCGGGTGTTGACGACGACGACGCCGTTGGCCGCTTTCGTGCCGTAGACGGCTGCCGAACTTGCGTCCTTGAGGATGTCTATCGTCTCGATGTCGACGGGATTGATGTCGTCGAGCGAGCCTTCGTAGATTACGCCGTCGAGCACGATGAGCGGCGAGGAGCCTGCCTTGAGCGAGTTCTTGCCGCGGATCTGCATGTCCGCGTTACCCTTGGCGTTGCTCGAAAGGGTGACGGAGATGCCGGCCGAATTGCCGCGCAGGAGGTCCTGTACCGTGTGCGGGGCTTCGGCTACGAGTTTTTCGGTTTTGACGGTGGAGATTGCGCCCGTGAGGTCGCGCTTTTTTGCCGATCCGTAGCCGATGACGACTACTTCGTCGAGGTTCTGGAGGTCTTCCTTCAATACTACGTTGAGGATTTCTCCGGTGGGAGTGATTTCATGCTGTACGTACCCGATGTACGAGAACGTCAGGGTTGAGTTGCGGTCGGTGAGGTGGATGGTGAACGTGCCGTCGGCGGCTGTTACGGTACCTGTCGGGTTACGGGCGACAAAATCCCCCCCCCCTTTTGCACGATATTTACTCCCGCGAGGGTTTCACCGGTTACGTCGGTGACCGTGCCGTGGACGGTGAAACCGTCCTGTGCATGCGTGCCGGACGCCACTGCGCCGGACATCGAAACTGCCAGAAATGCAATCCTGCACGCGCCGGCAAGCGCATGCAGTGATTGCCATAAAGAATAGATTTTTGTCATAATTTAAATTTTTTAATTTATAAATAATATATTTGCTGTTCTAAAACAACGGCACAAAGATACAAATTTAATTTTAAATAAAAAAATAATATCTTATAAAAAAGATGCTATATTTTGCGGATGTATGATTTTTTTTGATTTTCATACGATTTTGACATACATTCTCCTGTCGGAGGATTTGCGACACGTGTCGCAAATCCGTATTCCGTCATGCCTGTAATGAGATGTCTCCACTCCGCTTCGCTCCGGTCGACATGACGGATACATTGATGCGTCTGCGGTTTTTATCCAGTCGTGTAGGTAAACGGATGTCTCCGCTTCGCTGCGGTCGACATGACGGATTCATTGATTCGTCTGCTGTTTTTATCCCGTCGTGTAGGACGGAGAGACGCGGGAACGGAGCGGAGACATCTGCATGCCAGTAACGGGATGTCTCCGTTCCGCTTCGCTGCTGTCGGCGCGGCGGATTCGACGCCGCGTCAGAACTGGTACGGCGGGCGATGGGGACGGGCTATCATGGAGTTTGCCTCGTCGTCGTTGCGGAAGCGTTCGAGGGTCGGATTCCAGTAGAGGCGGCGGCCGAGTTTCATGGCTATGTGCTGGAGCAGGCAGGCTGTGCAGGAGCGGTGCGCTACTTCGGCGGGGGTTATGTTTTTTGTGCCGTCGAGGATGCTTTCGAGCCAGTTGCCGTGGTGGTCGGCGCTGACGGCGAGGCGGACTGCGCCGGCGGACAGCGGGGACAGTATGCGCGGATCGGAGGCCTGGAGGGACTTCGACTTTGTGCTGATCGGCTCGCTGGGCGATGCGGCGTAGCTGCCGCGGCTTACGAAGAGCCAGCCTTCCGTGCCGGTGAAGAGGACGCCGTTCGGCTTGTCGGCGCTTTCGGTTACGCCGCGGACGGTGACGCCGTTGTCGTAGAGCATTTCGGTTTCATAGCGTCCGTGGACGTCCCAGAGTCCGGAGCCGGGGGCGGGGAAGTCGGCGTGGCCGGATATTTCGACCGGTCCGGTGTATTCCGTGTCCATCGCCCAGTGCGCTATGTCGAAGTGGTGCGCTCCCCAGCCGGTTATCATGCCTGCGCCGAACTGCTCGCAGCGCAGCCAGCCGGGTCGGCCGTATCCCTGGCGGGGGTGGACGCGGTCTTCGGTGTAGGGGACGTAGGGCGTCTGTCCGAGCCATGCGTCGTAGTCGAAGCCTTCGGGTACGGGCATTTCCTGGGGGTTGCCGCCGGGGGGATCGCCGGGTAGGCGGATTTCGATTTCCTTCAGCTGCCCGACGCGACCGTTTCGCACCAGCTCGCAGGCTACGCGGAACTGCTCCATCGAGCGCTGCTGGCTGCCTATCTGGAGTATGCGGCCGCTGGCGTTGACGGCGTCGCTCATCCGGCGTCCCTCGGCGATGGTTAGCGAGGTGGGTTTCTGGAGGTAGACGTGCTTGCCGGCGCGGACGGCGTCGATGGCGTTGCGCGCGTGCCAGTGGTCGGGGGTGCTGACGAGTACGGCGTCGATGTCGCTGTCGGCGAGCAGGTCGCGATAGTCCCGGTAGGTTTTTACGCCTGTGTACGTCGTGCCGGTTTTTTTTGCATAGTAGGCTTCGACGTGTTGGCGGGCTTCGTCGACGCGGTGCGCGTCGAGGTCGCAGACTGCCGTGATGCGGGCGCGGTCGTATTTCCATACGCCTGGCATGTCGTGGTCGCGCGAGATGCGTCCCGTGCCTATCGCGCCGATGTTAATCCTGTTCGAGGGAGCGTGTTTGCCCAGCACGGATGCAGGAACTACGGTCGGAGCTATTATGAGACCGGCTCCGACGGTCAACGACTTTTTGATAAAATCTCTTCGTGTGTTCATTCGTGTAAAAATTAAGTTAGACGGCGCAAAGTTAGCATAATTATTCATTCCGTGCATAATAACGTGAATTAATTGTGTATTCCGGAAAATAAAACGTATCTTTGCGGAACAAATATATATATGTATGAAAAATCGAATCCTGATTGCTGTTTTTACCGTACTGTCGATGGCCGGATGCGCCGACGGCCGCGGTCTCGACGACCCGGATGCTGCCACGGGCGGCGTCAGTATACTGATTTCGGCTGTGGATAAAGACGGCCGGAAGATTGATGAAAGGATAAGAAACGCCGACATTGAATCCTACGACGTCTCGACGAACATCCTCCATCTCAAGAAGAGCGCCGGATATGTCAAGGATATCGAGACCGGCTCGTTTCGGGTATGTGTCGGGAATGAGGAGATATATGCAGGGACGTTTCCGCCCATGTACCTGTCCACTTTTCCGGCGGGAGCGTATATCCGTAGTATGCCCGCATTCTATCCCGATTACATGCTTGCGATAGAGTATCTGAACGCTCCGGCGGAAGACCCGCGCGCCGACCCGCGAATCGTCAACGCCCTCAAATCGCACGGACAGTATCGCGGCGGACTTGTCTGCGAAATCATTTCAGTCCGCTTCCTTGACAATGACAGGGTGGCATTTCAGTTTGAACTGACGAACGGCGCCCCGTTCAACTATAACCATCTTGACCCGGATAAAACCGGATTGGGTCTGTTCCATTATTTCACGAACGGACTGATGTTGCAGGGCGAAACCGCTCCACACAATTTCTACTGCAATATACAGGCTGTCAGTCCGGAGTCGTGGAATACGTGGGACAAGTCGTGGCTATCCGTCATAAAAAAAGGCGAGACGAAGAAATATACCTTCATTTACGATGCGTTCGGCCCTCTGCCCTCCGGTGGATACCGGGCATGGTTTTCGTTTCCCGGTCTTTCGCACGTAGAGCAAAAAGATTTGAATCAAAGCGACGGCCTTATATGGATAGGCAACACCTCCGCCTCTATGATCGTCGACAAGTAACCGCCGGAATATTACAAACCCAAAAAACATAATTATGGACACTATTATTTCTATCTTCACAAATCCCGTAAAGGCTTTCGGCAGTCTGAAAGACCGCGAGAAGTTTCCCTATTCCGTATTTTTCATCCTGTTGGCTCTGATGCTGATAAACCTGATTCTGCTCATTCCGGTAACGGAAAAAGTGACGGAACTGGCGATGGCGAAAACGCCGCTCACCGACGAACAGCTGGACATGGCGCTGCAAATGACGCACAGGCTGCGCTACCTTCAGACTGCAGGCGCGCTGGTCATGACCGCCGTAATGTACTTCGTCTACGCCTTCGTCCTCTACATCGTGCAATACATCGCAAAGGCAGGCGTAAACTATGCGAAGATACTGTATCTGACGATATACAGTTCGCTCGTCGTCGCCGTCGGAAGTCTGGTAAATACCGCGCTGATATACGGTCAGGGAATCGACGGCATCGAAAGTCCGTTCGACATCGCCCGCACCGGACTGAACGTGTTTACAACCGTCGACAGCGCCGGACTTGTCCTCTACGCGCTCCTGAGCGCCGTGACGCCGTTCGAGATACTGTTTCTCGCAGCCCTCGCCGCAGGACTGAAGGCAATATCCGGTTCCGGCTGGCTCCGGTCAGCCGCAATAAGCATTGCATACTGGGCAGTGCTGACCGGCTTCAGCCTCTGCTCGGCGTACCTGTCCGAAACGTTGATGAAGAAAAGCGGAATATTCTGACCGGAGGCTTGAACTGTGGCACACGCTAACATACTGTCCAATCTCTCGGAGCTGCTCAAGGAAGTCTATTCGTCCGTGGCGCAGCACAAGGTACGCTCCTTCCTGACCGGCTTCGGCATCTCGTGGGGGATATTCATACTGATACTGCTTCTGGGAGCGGGCAACGGACTGCGTCACGGCATGATGGACATGTTCAGCGGCTACGCCTCGAACAGCATCTGGGTGACCGGCAACAGGACCGGCATGGCAAAACCCGGCGGTCTCCAGAGCGGATCGAGAGTACTCTTCAACGACCGGCATCTCGAAAAACTCCGCCGACACTTCCCCGAAATCCGCTACATAGCCTCCGAAACCGGACTGGCTACCGGCAATCCGATCGTATACAAGGACCGGACAGGCTTTTTCGACATAAAGGGCATCAGCGAAGACTACCTGAAAATAAAATCGCTCGAAGTCGAGGACGGCGGACGCTTCTTCAACCGCTTCGACTACCGCGACAGGCGGCGCGTCGTCATAATCGGCGAGCGCGTGAAAGACATCCTCTACGGCAACGAAAACCCGACAGGCAAACACGTCGCCATCGAGGGCGTAACGTTCCGCATCGTCGGGATACTGAAGGGCGGCACGATATTCAGCGTCATGGAGCAAAACAGCATCTATGCGCCCGACCCGTCGTTGCGTTACACCTTCAATACCGGCCGCGAATACGGTACTCTGGGAGCGCTGCTGCACGAGGACACTTCCATAGAAACGTTCGAGAACCGCCTGCGCAACTACCTTTCCGACGAAACCGGCATCGACCGCCGCGACCGCGGTGCGCTCTACATAAACAACATCCAGCTGCAGGTAAAAGCCTTCGGCATGCTGTTCGACGGCGTGGACATGTTTCTCTGGGTACTGGGACTATGTTTCCTGCTGACCGGAATGCTTGGAATAATGAACATAATGTTCGTCGTCGTCAACGAGCGCACCGAAGAAATCGGCATCCGCAAAGCGTTGGGAGCAACGCCCTCGTCCATCCTGCACCTGATAATAGCCGAAGCGCTGATAATAACGTTCTGTTTCGGACTTGCGGGAATAATATCCGGCTTCGGCGCGATGGAGCTGTACAACTGGCTGATTTCCGCCCTTCAGACCGGACAGCAGCAGGAAATATTCTCGGAAGCGACGATAGATGCCAAGATCGTGGCGGCATCGTTCCTTCTCCTGATCATATCAGGCCTCGCGGCCGGGATAATGCCCGCCCGCAAAGCCGCAAAAATAATGCCCGTAGAAACATTAAGCAAAGTAGTATGAAGACGCATAAAATCAGAAATTCCGGCATCGCAGTCCTGTTCGTGGCGCTGATAGCCGCAGCGGTAACGGTTTCGGAAAGCCGGACGGACAGGCAAATCCTCATGTCCGGCGTCATATCGCCGCACCGTGGCGACGTGACCGAGAAGAAAATCATCTCCGGAAACCTGTCTCCGATACGTGAAATAGAAGTAAAATCGGCAATACCCGGCATTCTCGAAACGTATTACGTACAGATTGGCGATAAAATCGGGAAAGGCGACCGGATAGCCAAAATAAAGATTCTGTCCGAGCCGTCGCAGATCGAGAACGCAAAAATGAACCTCAAAACGGCGCAGATTGTCTACGAAAAGAACCGTCTCGACTACGAACGCGACCGTAATCTCTATGAAAAGGGCGTAATCACCGCCACGGAATACGAGGAATCCGCCAAAAACCACGCCGTCGGCAAGGAGCAGTACGAATACGCGAAAAACCAGCTGCACCTGCTCGTGGAAGGCTATATTCCGTCGAGCGACATATCGAACGTGGTCATAGCGACGGCCGACGGCACGGTCACAGACCTGCCGCCGGAGGAGGGAACGCCGGTCGTCGAGCGCAACAACTTCCGCGACGGCACGACGATAGCGCTGATTGCGCGTCTGGATTCGTTCCTGTTCAAGGGCAAAGTCATCGAAAGCGACGTACTGGCGCTGAAGAAGGGAATGAAACTGACGGTCATGCCTTCGTCGATGGAGGGCTTTACGGCCGAAGCCACCGTCCGCAAGATTTCGCCCAGAGGCTACCCGGAACAGGGCATTATGAAATACGACATCGAAGCGTCGTTCACCCTGCCCGACAGCGTCATGATATATTCCGGCTTCAACGCCTCGGCGGAGTTCGTGATGAACGAAAGGAAAGACGTGCTGCTGCTGCCCGAATCATGTCTCAGATTTCGCAACGATTCGGTTTTCGTGGAAGTCGTCAGGGACGGAAAGCCGGAGACGATACAGATAGAAACAGGCGTTTCGGACGACCTGAACATCGAAATCGTCGGCGGCATAAGCGAAAACGACAGGGTCAGGAAATAAAAGGCTGTCGACAAAAGCCGGCAGCCCTCCAAAAAAAATAACAGTTGATGAAAACTAATTAGTTGACAGGTTCAAAACTGTCCTTACCAAGCCCGCACAATGGACAAACCCAGTCGTCGGGAATATCTTCAAACGACGTGCCCGGGTCTATACCGTTGTCGGGGTCTCCTTTTGCCGGATCGTAAACGTATCCGCAAGCTGTGCATGTATATTTTTCCATTTCGCAAAAATTATTTAATAATTAAGTTGTCACTGCAAACATACAACATTATTTCCGGAAAACCAACTGTTTGACGGAAAATATTCCGGATACGGCGGAAAATATTTTGCCGTACAGCGCTACATACCGTCAGAAGCGGCATTTTTCCCCCGAAATGATTTTATCGCGGACAAAAAACGGAAAGGACAGGGAAGCGATGCCTGACGGTATGTTCAATCTTGCCGGAGAATGCAGCCAAATAACCTGCTTCGTTTTTTTTGATGTTACTGACATCGCTCCGAACATTTTACCTTCAGACAACTTCCCTGTCCCGGTTTCAAATATGTTACCCTAAAATCAAATCCTGTCGAAAGCCTGACTAAGGTCTGCAATCAGGTCGTCCACGTGTTCCGTGCCTACCGACAGGCGTACCGTGCCGGGTTTGATGTCCTGATCGAGCAGTTCCTCCGGGCTAAGCTGCGAATGCGTAGTCGTAGCCGGATGAATGACAAGCGATTTGGCGTCGGCCACGTTTGCAAGCAGCGAGAATATCTCAAGACTGTCGATGAATTTGTGAGCCTCCGTGATGCCGCCCTTGATGTCGAAAGTGAAAATCGAGCCTCCTCCGTTCGGGAAATACTTTTTATACAGCTTGTTGTCCGAACGTCCGGGTATCGACGGATGATTTACGCGCTCTACCTTGGGATGGTTTTGCAGGAAATCGAGTATCTCAAGCGTATTGTCGACGTGGCGTTCTACGCGCAGCGACAGCGTCTCGAGACCCTGCAACAGCAGGAATGCGCTGAACGGACTCAGCGTGGCGCCGGTGTCGCGCAGCAAAATCGCGCGGATACGGATGGCGTAGGCTGCCGGACCTGCCGCATCGACAAAGCGTACTCCGTGATACGACGCAACCGGCTCGGTTAGTTGAGGATACTTTCCGGCCGCTACCCAGTCGAATTTGCCGGAATCTACAATCACGCCGCCGAGCGTCGTTCCGTGACCGCCGATATATTTCGTGGCCGAATGGACGACGATGTCAGCTCCGTACTCGAAAGGACGAATCAGGAACGGCGTTCCGAAAGTATTGTCCACAATCAGCGGAATCTTGTGCTTGTGGGCTATCGCTGCGATTGCCTCGATGTCGATCACGTCGGAATTCGGATTGCCCAGCGTCTCGATGAAAATCAGCTTCGTGTTCTCCTGAACAGCCTTGTCGAAGTCGTCGGGATTCGCGGGGTTTACAAACGTCGTGGTGATGCCGCTCAAAGGCAATGTATGCGCAAAAAGGTTGTACGTGCCGCCGTAAATCGTTTTTTCCGAAACGATGTGGTCGCCGGCCTTTGCGATGTTCTGTACCGCATAAGTGACCGCCGCGGCGCCCGAAGCTACCGCAAGAGCCGCAACTCCTCCTTCGAGGGCTGCAATACGCTGTTCAAAAACGTCCTGCGTCGGGTTAGTAAGCCTGCCGTAGATGTTGCCTGCGTCGCGAAGTCCGAAACGCGCTGCCGCATGTTCGGAATTGTGAAAGACGAAAGACGTAGTCTGATAAATCGGAACTGCCCTCGAATCTGTCGTCGGGTCTGCCTGTTCCTGCCCTACATGCAATTGTAAGGTCTCAAAATGTAATTTTTTTGTTGCCATGTTTTTATTTATTATTAAAGTGGATATTCATCGAATGCGTAAAGAACTGTCGAAAGATAGCGTTCGCCGGTGTCGGGAAGTATCACGACAATGTTTTTGCCTTTGTTTTCGTCTTTCAGGGCGAGTTGCGTAGCTGCAAACGTTGCCGCTCCGGAAGATATTCCGACGAGCAAGCCTTCGTACAGCGCCAGTTCGCGGCTTGTGCGGATGGCGTCGTCGTCCTTGACCCTGATTACTTCGTCGACCAGAGCGCCATAGTAGTTTTTCGGAACGAATCCCGCTCCTATGCCCTGTATTTTATGAGGTCCGGCGCTTCCGCCCGACAATACCGGCGACTTGTCCGGCTCGACGCCGACTATCCGTATGTCCGGATTTTTCTCTTTCAGGAAAGTGCCCGTCCCGCTAAGCGTACCGCCTGTTCCTACTCCCGACACGATAATATCGACCTTGCCGTCCGTATCGTTCCATATTTCCTGCGCGGTCGTCCGTCTGTGCACTTCCGGATTTGCAGGATTTTCAAACTGTTGCAGTATGATAGAGCCGGACGTCTGTTGCTGCAATTCGTTTGCCTTTCTTATCGCTCCGCTCATTCCGTCCTGTCCGGGCGTCAGTATCAGCGTAGCGCCAAGCGCCTTGAGCAAACTCTGACGCTCGATGCTCATCGTTTCGGGCATCGTAAGTATCAGTTTGTAGCCCTTGACCGACGAAACCCATGCGAGACCGATACCGGTATTGCCGCTCGTAGGCTCGATGATGGTCGCTCCCGGCTTGAGAAGTCCGTCCTTTTCGGCGGCTTCAATCATGGAGAGAGCGATACGGTCTTTTACGCTTCCGCCGGGATTTAAAAGTTCCAGCTTTGCTATCAAACGCGACTGCAACTGCTTCTTTGAATTGTATCTCGATAGCTCCAGCAAGGGAGTATTACCGATAAGTTCTGTCAATAGTTTCTTTATTTTTCCCATAATCTTTAATTTTGAATCATTGAGACCGCAAAGGTAAGGCGGATTTTGGAAGTAGACAATACCATTTATATGGTATTTTGGTCAAAGAAAATAAATTCTTGACTTCGAGACGATGCAGTATCGTACTTATTTCGTACATTTGCAGTCAATTTTGTGAAAATATATGGAATACAATTTTAGAGAAATCGAGAAGAAATGGCAGGCTAAATGGGTTGCCGACAAGACTTATGCGGTCGGAATAGACGAAAGTAAACCCAAATATTACGTGTTGGACATGTTTCCGTATCCTTCGGGCGCGGGCTTGCACGTAGGGCATCCGCTCGGATATATCGCATCCGACATCTATTCGCGCTACAAACGGCTGAAGGGCTTTAACGTGCTGCATCCGATGGGCTACGACGCTTACGGCTTGCCCGCCGAACAGTATGCTATCCAGACCGGACAGCATCCGGCAATCACTACGGAACAAAATATTAAACGGTATCGCGAACAGCTGGACAAGATAGGCTTCTGTTTCGACTGGGACAGGGAAGTCCGCACGTGCGATCCGGATTATTACCGTTGGACGCAATGGGCTTTTATAAAGATGTTCGAATCGTATTACTGCTATCAGGCTGCACAGGCGCGTCCCGTCGCCGAACTGACGGACGTATTCGAGCAACAGGGCACCGAATCGCTTGATAACGGCTCGTGGAAAATTGCCTGCACCGAAACGCTGTCGTTCACCGCCGAAGAGTGGAAAGCCAAACCGGAAAAGGAGAAACAGGAAACGCTGATGAATTACCGAATCGCTTATCTGGCGGATACTATGGTGAACTGGTGTCCGGCGCTGGGTACCGTTCTGGCTAATGACGAGGTTAGCGAAGGCGTTTCCGTTCGCGGCGGTTATCCGGTCGAACAGCGCAAAATGCGTCAGTGGAGCTTGCGGGTATCCGCTTATGCGCAACGGTTGCTCGACGGTCTGGATACGGTCGACTGGACGGAATCGCTTAAAGAGACGCAAAAAAACTGGATCGGACGCTCCGAAGGCGCTGTGCTTGACTTCAAAATCAAGGATTCGGACACTTGTTTTACCGTTTTCACTACCCGCGCCGATACGATATACGGCGTCACGTTCATGGTTTTGGCGCCGGAATCGGAATACGTGCCTTTTGTGGTGACGCCGGAACAGAAAGCGGACGTCGAAGCTTATCTCGAAGCCGTCAAACGCCGTACCGAGCGCGAACGAATCGCCGACCGCAAAGTGACCGGCGTCTTTACCGGCTCGCATGCCGTCAATCCGGTGAACGGCGAAACGATTCCAATCTGGATTTCCGACTACGTTTTAGCAGGTTATGGTACAGGCGCGATAATGGCCGTTCCGGCGCACGACAGCCGCGATTATGCCTTTGCCCGGCATTTCGATTTGCCGATAATTCCTTTGATTGAAGGCGCTGACATTTCCGAAGAAAGTTTCGACGCAAAGGAAGGGATAATGATAAATTCTGGTTTTCTAAACGGTTTGACGGCGAAAGAAGCCATCCGGAAAGCAAAAGAATATATTGAAGAAAACGGATTGGGACACGTGAAAGTCAATTACCGCCTGCGCGACGCCATTTTCAGCCGCCAACGTTACTGGGGCGAGCCGTTCCCAATCTATTACAAGGACGGCATGCCATACACGGTAAACCCGAACGATTTACCCATAGAATTGCCGGAAGTAGATAAATTCCTGCCGACAGAAACAGGCGAGCCGCCGCTGGGACGGGCTAAGAACTGGACTTATGTGGAGAACAATACTTGATATGATGGTGAGAGACAATTTATTAACAATAAAAGAAGCGAGCGAGTGGGCTACAAGTCATATTGGTAAAGATGTGACCCAATCCAACATTTCTTATCTCATACAATATGGGCGAATAAGAAAGATAGGAGAAAACGGCTCTACTCAAGTTTCGTTGACTGATCTCCGAAACTATTATGAATCGTATAACGGCTCGCGTGAAACCAGTTTTAAAGAAAAATTGGGTGACTTGAATTGGGCATTATCGTTCGACCAATACAAGGAAGCGGAAACTACTAAACATGTTCACCGGCTTCATCCGTACAAAGGCAAATTTATTCCACAACTTGTGGAGTATTTTCTGGACAATCATACGGATAATTTTAAAACTCAAACTTATTTTCAACAGGGCGATATTATTCTCGACCCTTTTTCGGGAAGCGGCACAACGATGGTACAAGCCTGTGAACTCGGCATGAATGCTGTTGGTATTGATATTTCTGCTTTTAATGCACTAATCGGTAATTGTAAAGTTATGAAGTTTAATCTTTATGATGTTCAGACAGAAATAAACCGGATTACAAGAGCGCTGAAAGAATTTATTTCCCAATCGCACGCATCGGAATTTGAAGAGACGTTGTTGCAGGAACTCAATAAATTTAACAACAAGTATTTTCCTGTTCCTGACTACAAATATCGTCTGCGACAGGGTGAAATTAACGAAGCTCAATATGGAGCGGAAAAAGAAAAAGAGTTTTTACCTGTTTATATCAGTCTCGTAAAACAGTACAATATAAAATTGTGTCAGGACAAAACCGATAGTTTCCTCGACAAATGGTACTCGCAACACGTCAGAGATGAAATAGAATCTGTTTTCAGCGAGATTAAGAAAATCGAAAATCCAAGCACAAAAAAGATTATCAGTGTAATTTTAAGCCGGACAATCCGTAGTTGCCGGGCAACTACTCATGCCGATCTTGCCACGCTTTTAGAGCCTGTTACCACAACGTACTATTGTGCAAAACACGGAAAAATGTGCAAACCTCTTTTTTCCATTCTCAAATGGTGGGAAAGTTATACAAGAGATACGGTCAAACGTCTTGTCCAGTTTGACAAATTGAGAACACATACGTTTCAATATTGCTTAACCGGCGACAGTCGTACAATTGATATTTTCGCGGAACTGGGAAAGAAGCATACCGATTTTGCCGAATTGGCTGCGAAACAGAAAATAAAAGGCATTTTTTCATCGCCGCCATACGTCGGATTGATTGATTATCATGAACAACATGCTTATGCTTACGACTTGTTCGGCTTTGAACGCA
>JAITPH010000049.1 GCA_031289515.1 Tannerella sp. | reverse complement strand
TGTTCCTGTTGTTTTATTATGCAAATATACGCATTTTCTTTTCTTTACGTTCAGTATATTCTAAAAGTTATTAACTATTTTCACTTTCCTGACGGCAATAGCCGCAAATACGGCAAGTACAAGCGTCCTGTAAGCGATTCGTGCGACCGGCGATTCTATTTGCGGAAGCATGGCGGCGCAGTAGCAGGCGGCGGCGACGGTGCAGTAGAATAGGGCAGAGCGAAGGTCGTAGGCGACCGGAAAGCTTCTTTGTCCGACGAAGTACGACAGTATCATTATAAGCAGATTGCTTGCAAACGACGCCCACGCGCAGGCTATGAAACCGTATCGGGGAACGAACAAAATAATAATGGCTACCGTCGTGATGCAGGCTATAATCGAGAAATATGCTCCCCATCGCGTCTTGTCGGTCAGTTTATACCAGATGGAAAGATTGAAATATATCCCGAAAAAAAACTCGCCCAGCATCACTATCGGAACGACCTTCAATCCGGCATAATACTCCTCGACCACTAAATACTTGATAACATCGAGATAAAACGTCACACCCAAAAAAATCATCAATGAAAAGATAATAAAATACCTCATCGAATCGGCGTACGATTTCCTGTTGTCGCCGCCCTTGTTCGCGGCAAAAACAAACGGCTCGTAGGCATAGCGGAACGCCTGAATGAACATCACCATTATAACGGCTATCTTGAAACAGGCGCCATAGATGCCGAGTTGCGAATCGGCATACGCCTTGTCGTCGAACAGAAAAGGAAAAAGAATCTTGTCCGCCGTCTGGTTGAAAATCCCCGCAATGCCGAGAACAAGCACCGGAAAAGAGTACGTCAACATGCTTTTCAGCTTCTTCAAATCAGGCTTCGCACGTAATCCCGGAAGCATGTCCGGAATAAGCGCCAGAAACGTAAACACGGTAGTAAACACATTAGCGATGAAAATGTAGCCCACGCCGTAATCGGGTCGATAAAACCAGTTTATCAGTTCAGGATTTTCAGCATTGACGGCAGGGCAAATGACAAGAAAAAAGATGTTCAGGAAGATGTTCAGACCGATATTGAGCAACTTGATTACGGCAAACCGGACAGCCCTGTTTTTATAGCGCAGATAAGCGAATGGAATGCAACAAAAGGCATCGACGGCAACTATACAAACCATCATTCCGATATATTCCGGATGAGCCGCATAACCCATAAAAGAACTTGCAGGCGTCAGAAACGTAAGCGCCAAAACCGCAAAAACAGTAGACGTAAAAGCAACACTGTACAGCGTGGACGCATAAATTCGCATCGGCGAAAGCTCTTCCTTTTTATTGACGAAACGAAAGAAGCCTGTTTCCATGCCGTAAGTCAGGATGATAAGCAATAACGCCGTCCAGCCGTAAATGTTGGTCACGATGCCGTATTCGCCCGAATTGACCAGCACACGGACATACATCGGCACAAGCATCCAGTTGAGGAATCGCCCGACAATACTGCTTAGTCCGTAAATAGCGGTTTCTTTAGCCAGACGCCTTAATCCTCCTGCCATAAATTGCCGAATAAGGGAGCATTGTCGGTGAATCTGGTTTTTCCGAGATGTTTATAGGCGAGGTCGGTCACTTCGCGTCCGCGCGGCGTCCGTTTGATGAAGCCTTCCTGAATGAGGAACGGCTCGTAAACTTCTTCGAGTGTACCGGGGTCTTCGCTCAGCGCCGTGGCGAGCGTAGTCAGGCCGACCGGACCGCCTCCGAACTTGTCGATAATGGTGTTAAGCAGTTTGTTGTCGATCTGGTCAAGACCGTAACGGTCGATGTTCAGCGCTTCGAGCGAGTAGCAGGCAATAGCCTTGTCGATATTGCCGTTGCCTTTCACCTGAGCGAAGTCGCGTACACGTCGCAGCAGGGCGTTGGCGATACGCGGCGTACCGCGGCTGCGTCCCGCAATTTCGGTCGCCGCATTCAACTCGCAACTTATGCCGAGAATATCCGCGCTGCGAAGGACAATTTTTGTAAGCGTCTCGACGTCGTAGTATTCAAGGTGCATGTTGATGCCGAAACGCGCGCGTAGCGGACTTGTAAGCAGCCCGCTGCGCGTAGTAGCGCCGATGAGCGTAAACGGAGAAAGGTCTATCTGAATCGAGCGCGCGCTCGGACCCTTGTCAATCATTATGTCAATCCGGAAATCTTCCATTGCCGAATAGAGATATTCCTCCACAATAGGGCTAAGTCTGTGTATTTCGTCAATAAACAGGACGTCGTTCTTATCAAGTGAAGTCAGGACGCCGGCAAGGTCGCCCGGTTTGTCCAGCACCGGACCCGACGTTATTTTTATGCCCACGCCAAGCTCGTTCGAGATAATATTCGACAGCGTCGTCTTGCCCAGACCGGGAGGCCCGTGCAGCAGCACATGGTCGAGAGCTTCGCCGCGCATACGTGTAGCCGTGACGAATATTTTGAGGTTTTCAACCACATTCAACTGTCCCTTGAAATTAGAAAACGACAGCGGTCTGAGCCTGTTTTCATATTCCTTGTCGTTATCGGGAACGCGCTTCGCCTTTTCTCTTATGTCAAAATCTTCTTCCATCTTTATTTTTCGATCCTTATTCTTGCATCGACGGCAATTATTCCTTTCGGCGTCGCCAATAGCGGATTTATATCCAATTCCTTTATCTCCGTAGCAAATCTCAACAGGGCGGACAGATGGACAATTATTCGGGCAAACTGATGTTCGTCGATGCCTTCCTGACCGCGCGCGCCCTTAAAAACCTTGTAACTTCTGAGCGAGCGTATCATCGAGAGCGCTTCTTCGGTTGCCAGAGGAGCAAGTCCCGAAGCTACGTCCCTGAATATCTCGACAAAGACGCCGCCAAGCCCGCAAAGCACCAAATGTCCGAATTTCTCTTCATATTTGGCGCCGGCAAACAGTTCCATGCCCTTGAGCATATGTTGAATCATAACGGCTTTCGCACCGCGTATTTTCAGCAATCGCTTAAATTCTATTTCGAGATGTTCGACGGAATGAATATTCAGCACGACGCCGCCGACGTCGGATTTATGCACCGGGCCTACGACTTTTGCCACAACCGGATAGCCGGCCTTCTCTGCGAAGTCGCGCACTTCGTCCCAATTATCCGAAACTATCTCGTCGACAATCGGAATGCCTGCCGCTTTAAACAGCGCTTGCACGTATTTCGGGGCGATGTAGCCCGATTCGGGAATGTTGTCTATAATACGGCGAATCAGCGGAATGTCGACGCCTTTCAGTTCGAGGTTGTTGGCTAACGGACGCGGCGTTTTGAGGATATTTGTAAGCGCGTTGGCGAGACCGACCTCGTCGCTGAAATTGACGTGACCCTGTTTTACGAAATAATCCGTTTCGTCCCAAGCCGTGCTGACCGACGGAAGGACCGGAAAGATAGGTATACTGCAAGTCTTCATTTTCTTGTCGAGGACGTCGTATGCTTCGTAGACGCGCGTCAAGCCCGGACTTCCGAATATAACGGCTATGCCGTCGATAAAATCAAATTTCTTCTCGCAATAATCAATTGCCGTCGACAGATGTTTAGGCTCGCCTGTTCCCAGAATATCAATCGGATTGCTGATGGCGGAGCCGGGCAGCAGTTCGCTTTTAAGTTCTTTAGCTTCGGGATAATCCGACAGTTTAGGTATGTTCATGCCGCCTTTCGACAGCGCATCGGTGAGAATGACAGCCGGGCCGCCTGCATGAGTTACGATAGCGATGTTTTTTCCTTTCAACTCTTTAAGCGTGAAGACGGCGCCCAGCGTGGCAAGTTCCTCGCGGCTGTAACAGCGCACTACGCCCGCTTTACGGAAGAGGGCTTCCACGGCAAGATCGGGGTTTGCCATTGCGCCGGTATGCGACGAAGCGGCGCGTATTCCCGAATCCGACGTGCCCGATTTGATGGCGGCAATCTTGCAGCCCTTGCGAATCAGCGAACTCGTATGCTCCAGTATCTTGTCAGGCTCTTTGATGCTTTCGATATACAGTAATTTGATTTTAGAATCCGTTTCGGGGTCAAAATTTGTGTCCATGTATTCCAGAACATCCTCGACGGTTATCTGCGCTCCGTTGCCTATCGACCAGACCGAATTGAAGCGTAGACCCATCTTGATTGCCGATTCCATGATGAAAATCGCCGTGCCGCCCGAACTCGAAATCATGTCGATGCCGAAAGGGTCAATTTCCGGTATCGGCAGCGTAAAGAGGCTGTGATGATGCCTGTTGAGCAATCCGATACAATTAGGCCCGATGAGGCTTGCACCGTTTTTGGTTATGACTTCGGTGATCTTCTTTTCAAGTTCGCCGCCTTCCTTACTCTCTTCGCCGAATCCGGCGGTATACATTATGAAAGCTTTGACGCCTTTTTCCTCTGCAAGGATAGTGACAGTCTCCAGACATGAAGACGCCGGAACGGAAATTATAGCCAAATCCGTCTGCGGAATCTCCGAGACATGGCTGTAACATTTCAGTCCCTGAACGTCGGTCTCTTTGGGATTAACGGCATAAAGTTCGCCTTTATACTGTCCGTTAACGAGATTCCGGATACAGTTGCCGCCCGGTTTCGACGTTTTGTTTGAGCCGCCGATTACTACCAGACTTTGGGGGTTTATCAGTTTTTCATTTATCATAAGCGTAAATTTTTCTACAAATATACGCAATTTTTTTATCACGCATACGAAAAGCCGTAAATAAACTTATTCGCCCCAGCTTTCACGGTCTAAATTGCGGTAATTGATAGCTTCTGCGAGGTGATACGATTTTATGTCTTCCGTCGCATCGAGGTCTGCAATGGTACGTGCAAGTTTCAGTATCCGGTCGTATGCGCGGGCCGACAGATTGAGGCGTTGCATGGCATTTTTCAGGAGCGTCAGTCCCTCCGTATCCGGAACTGCAAACTGATGCAGATGTTTTGAATCCATCTGGGCGTTGCAATAGATGCCGGTATACGGTTTAAACCTCTCCGCCTGTATTTCGCGCGCCCGGATGACACGCTCGCGAACGACGGCGCTCGCCTCCGAAGGCTTCTGTTCCGAAATCTTCTCAAAAGGAACAGGCACTATTTCTATCTGAATATCAATACGGTCTAACAGCGGTCCCGATATGCGATTCATATATTTCTGCACAGTTCCGGGCGGACAGATGCAAGGGCGTCCCGGATGATTGTAATAGCCGCACGGACATGGATTCATCGAGGCTACGAGCATAAACCATGCGGGATAATCGACGGTAAACCGCGCCCTCGAAATGCAGATATGACGGTCTTCGAGCGGTTGCCGCAGCACTTCGAGCACGCTGCGGTTAAATTCGGGCAATTCGTCGAGAAAAAGTACGCCGTTATGGGCAAGGCTCACCTCGCCGGGCTGTGGAAACGTGCCTCCTCCTACCATCGCCACGTTTGATATGGTATGATGAGGCGAGCGGAACGGACGCTGTGAAATCAGCGAGCTGTTATTGCTGATTTTGCCTGCTACGGAATGTATCTTTGTCGTTTCGAGCGCTTCCTGAAGGGTCAGGGGCGGCAGTATCGTCGGCAGGCGTTTTGCCAGCATCGATTTGCCGCTTCCGGGAGGCCCTATCATTATGATATTGTGACCTCCGGCAGATGCTACTTCGAGCGCGCGTTTCACGTTTTCCTGTCCGCGCACATCCGAGAAATCGGTGTCGAAATGCTGCTGGCTGGCGAAAAACACTTCGCGCGTGTTTACCACCGTAGGCGCTATCACTCGCTTATTGCTGAAAAATTCAATTACTTCCTTGATATTTTCGGCGCCCAAAACTTCCAGATTATCGACGACGGCAGCTTCGTAAGCGTTCTGTTTTGGTAAAATAAATCCCTTGAAGCCTTCTTCGCGCGCTTTGATGGCGATAGGCAAAGCTCCCTTGACAGGCTGAAGCGTACCGTCGAGCGAGAGTTCGCCCATAAGCATATATTTGTCGAGCAGCGAGGCGTTGATGTCGCCTGCTGCGGCAAGCACTCCTATCGCAAGCGGCAGGTCGTAAGCAGAGCCTTCCTTGCGTATATCCGCCGGAGC
>JAITPH010000111.1 GCA_031289515.1 Tannerella sp. | reverse complement strand
TTATGGCACATCCTAAAAGAAGACAAGGAAACACAAGAACTGCAAAGCGCAGAACGCACGACAAGGCAGCTGTCCCGACACTGTCTTCATGCCCGAATTGCGGAGCATGGCACATTTATCATACCGTATGCAGCGAATGCGGTTATTACAGAGGTAAACTCGCTATCGAAAAAGTAGCGGCAGTTTGAGAGTAGAAGCTGAAAGAATTTGTATGATAAATGCAGTTATCACTGGGGTTGGAGGGTACGTACCTGAAGACAAACTGACAAACGATGACCTCACAAAAGTAGTTGATACTACCGACGAATGGATTAAGACACGCGCCGGAATTGAGGAGCGTCGTGTCTTGAGAGGCGGGAAAGCAATGTCGTTCATGGCGATACAAGCCGTAAACGACCTCATAAAGAAAACAGGCATCGAGCCTGAATCCGTCGAAGGAATTATCTGCGCTACGTCTACAGGCGACTATCATTTTCCGCCCGTAGCTTCTATAATAGCCTATCAGTCCGGATGCACGAAGGCTTTTGCCTTCGACATTCAGGCTGCTTGCTCCGGTTTTATTTATCTGCTTGAAACAGCCGCCAATTACGTGCGCTCAGGCCGGTACAAACGGATTATCGCTGTTGCGGGAGATATGATGACTGCTATCACAAACTACACCGACCGCACTACGTGCCCTCTGTTTGGCGACGGATGCGGAGCCGTTTTGGTCGAGCCGACCCAAGAAACTATCGGCGTCCTCGATTCGATACTTCGGACTGACGGTAGCGGTTTGCCTTTCCTCCTGATGAAAGCCGGCGGCTCTGCAAGAGTACCTTCATACGAGACCGTAGACAATCACGAGCATACTGTTTATCAAGAAGGTAAAACCGTTTTCAAGCGCGCCGTAATTGAGATGGCCGACGTGGCGTTGGAGATAGTCGAACGCAACGGACTGAAAAAAGACAATATCGACTGGATAGTGCCTCATCAGGCAAACCTTCGTATCATAGACGCGGCAGCACGCCGTCTGAATGTGCCTATCGAGAAAGTAATGGTCAATATTCAGCGCTACGGAAATACAAGTTCGGCAAGTATACCTCTCTGTTTATGGGAATGGGAGTCGAAACTCAAAAAAGGCGATAACTTAATACTTGCCGCTTTCGGAGCAGGTTTTACCTGGGGAGCTACGTATCTGAAGTGGGGCTATGACGGACGAGATACATAAATCGGGCTTCGTAAATATCGTAGGAAATCCTAACGTCGGCAAGTCTACTTTGATGAATCGCCTTGTGGGCGAGCGCATCTCGATCATTACGTCGAAAGCGCAGACCACAAGGCATCGCATCATGGGTATCGTTAATACCGAGTCGATGCAGATTGTATATTCGGATACTCCCGGCGTGTTGCATCCCAACTACAAATTGCAGGAATCGATGCTGAATTTCTCGGAATCGGCATTGGGCGACGCCGATGTGTTGCTTTACGTTACCGATGTCGTTGAAAAAACGGACAAGAACGAAGAATTTCTGAATCGGGTCAAAACAGTCGAATGCCCTGTCTTGTTGATAATAAATAAAATAGAC
This sequence comes from Tannerella sp., assembly GCA_031289515.1. GTDB lineage: Bacteria > Bacteroidota > Bacteroidia > Bacteroidales > Tannerellaceae > Tannerella. The sequence continues at coordinate 4,092 of JAITPH010000111.1, read as the reverse complement.
CTCTCGAATCAAAAAGACCTCGAAGGCTTGGTTGGGTTATGGCACACATTGTTGCCGAAGGCGGATATTCTTCCTGTTTCAGCCCAAACCGGTTTTAATGTTGATGTTTTGCGCAAGCGCGTGGAATCGCTTATTCCGCCTTCGCCGCCGTATTTCGACAAGGATGCGCTGACCGACCGACCGGCGCGTTTCTTCGTGACGGAGATTATTCGCGAAAAGATTCTGCTTTATTATCAGAAGGAAATACCTTATTCGGTAGAGATCATAGTCGAGGAATTTGTCGAAAGCGAGACGAATATACGCATGAAATCGGTAATAATCGTCGAACGCGAATCGCAGAAAGGCATCATAATCGGTCATCGCGGACAGGCGTTGAAGAAAGTAGGAATTACGGCGCGCAAAGACCTTGAGAAATTCTTCGACAAGAAGGTCTTTCTTGAGATGTTTGTCAAGGTCGAAACAGATTGGCGAAACCGCGACAATGTGCTTCGCAAGTTCGGCTATCAAATAGATTAACTTATAAAAAAAATTATAATTATGGGAAATGTAGTAGCAATCGTAGGACGCCCGAATGTGGGTAAATCTACTTTATTCAACCGTCTGACGCAAACGCGGCAGGCAATAGTAAATGAAGAGGCCGGCACCACGCGCGACCGTCAGTACGGCAAGGTCGAATGGACAGGGTGCGAATTTTCGATTATCGACACCGGCGGCTGGGTCGTCAATTCGGAAGATGTCTTTGAAGGCGAGATAAACAAACAGGTACAGATAGCGATGGAAGAAGCGGACGCCATATTGTTCGTGGTGGATGTGATTACCGGCGTGACCGACCTCGACGACAATGTCGCCGGCATACTTCGCCGTAGCGGCAAACCAATCATTATTGTAGCAAACAAGGCGGATAATTACGATATTCATGCGCTTGCCTCCGAGTTTTACAGTTTCGGCTTGGGCGATCCGTTTTGCGTGTCGGCAATAAACGGATCATATACGGGCGACTTGCTTGACAAGATAGTCGAAGTCATTCCGAAAGGAAAAGAAGAACAACCCGAAGAAGAACTGCCACGAATCACTGTTGTAGGGCGTCCCAACGCAGGAAAATCGTCGCTGATAAACTCATTCATCGGCGATGAACGCCATATCGTAACCGACATCGCAGGCACTACGCGCGATTCGATATTTACAAAATACAACAAGTTCGGACTGAATTTCTACCTCGTTGATACGGCCGGTATTCGCAAGAAAGGCAAAGTAGTCGAGGACCTTGAATATTTCTCGGTTATACGCTCAATCAGGGCAATCGAAAATTCCGACGTTTGCATCCTTATCATCGATGCCGAAAGAGGTATCGAAAGCCAGGATACGAACATCTTCTCCATCATTCAGAAAAACAAAAAAAGTCTTGTCGTCTGCGTCAACAAGTGGGATTTGGTCGAAGACAAGTCGCAACAGGCAATAAAAACGTATGTCAACGCTATTCAAAACCGGTTTGCGCCGTTCGTCGATTTTCCGGTGCTGTTTATTTCGGCGACTACGAAACAGCGTATTTTCAAAGTTCTTGAGAAAGCAAAAGAAGTCTACGACAACCGTCAGAGGCGCGTGCCGACGGCTAAACTCAACGAAGTGATGCTTCCGATAATTGACAAGACGCCTCCGCCTGCATGGAAAGGCAAATATGTAAAAATAAAATATATAACGCAACTGCCGGGCGGCTCTATACCGTCGTTTGTGTTCTTCTGCAATCTTCCGCAGTGGGTCAAAGAGCCTTACAGACGGTTTCTCGAAAATAAAATGCGCGAAAACTGGGATTTTACCGGTACGCCGATTCAGGTTTTCATGCGCGAAAAATGATTATTCCACGGTAAGGTTAAAAATGTTTTTCAGCTTTTCGAGATTGGAGTTTTTATTGTTCAGATAATTGTATTTCTCGATCGAAGTATATATCATTTCTTTTACGTCTTTCTCCACGATATTGATTTTCATCTTCAGGTGCGTGTTATTAAGTTTTTTGTGGAGATAGTCCAGTATCTCGTCCCTGCACTTGCCTATTTCTTCTTCCTGACTCGGATTGAAGACGTCGACTTCAAACAGAAAAGTTTCTCTTAACGTTGGCTTGCAGTTTTTCAGAGTGTTTTTCAGGCGGGTTTTTTCGATTGTCAGGCTTTCGGCGTATTTGAGCCAGTTATCGACGAGGTCTTTCTGCGTGAAAGCGCTTTTTGCATCCTTTTCCGACGGTCGGGCTACGGTCGAATCAGTCCGGTCAGGCGTGTATTCCCGCTCAATATCCGCCAGCGAGGTGGAACGGATGGGCGAAATCTTTACCGGCGCATCCTGTTGGATGTCGATGGCCGGCGTCCTTCCGTATGTCTGACCGTATGTCCGACTGTTTCCCGAAGCGTAATTTCCGCCGCCGCCGTATGGCTGCGCGATTGAGTTTTGCGTCGCTGCCGGTTGCGGATTCGGTTTTTCTTCCGACGGATCGAGCGGTTTAATCAGAATTTTTTTTTTATCGTCCCCGTCTGAAGGACTTTCTGTAATCTGGCATAGCTGAATCAGCGTCAACTCCAGAAGCAACCGTTTGTTGCGGCTGTTCCTGTAATCCAGGTCGCACCGGTTGGCTATCTCTATCGCCCTGAAGAGAAGTCTGTCGGGGCATCGCCTTGCCATATCCAGATATTTTTCGCGTATCGAAGCGCCTACTTCAAAAAGGACGATTGTCGCCTCGTCGCGGCAAACAAGCAAATCGCGGAAATGCCGCGCCAGTCCGGTTATAACGTTTTGACAGTCGAAACCCTTTTCGATTATCTCGTTAAGCGTAAGCAGGCAGTTGCGTATGTCGCCTTTCAGTATCAAGCCGGTCAGGCGGAAATAGTATTCGTAGTCGAGGACGTTGAGATTCTCGATGACGGACTTGTACGTTATGTCTCCGCCGGTGAAACTTACGACCTGATCGAATATCGAAAGCGCGTCGCGCATGCCGCCGTCGGCTTTTTGCGCGATGATGTTCAGCGCATCCGTCTCCGTTGTTATGTTTTCGAGCGACGCCACGTATTGCAGATGCTCTACAATGTCTTCTATCGTTATTCGCGAGAAATCGTAAATCTGGCATCTCGACAGGATTGTGGGCAATATCTTGTGTTTTTCGGTAGTCGCGAGTATGAAAATCGCGTGGTGAGGCGGTTCTTCGAGCGTTTTCAGAAATGCGTTGAACGCGGCGGTGCTCAGCATGTGCACCTCGTCGATGATGTATACCTTGTATTTGCCCAACTGCGGCGGGATGCGCACCTGTTCGGTCAGCGAGCGTATGTCGTCGACCGAATTGTTTGATGCGGCGTCAAGTTCGTGGATGTTGAGCGAGCGCTGTTCGTTGAATGAACGGCACGATTCGCATTCGTTGCACGATTCGCCTTCGGGCGTTATGTTTTGACAGTTGATTGTCTTGGCAAAGATGCGGGCGCACGAGGTCTTGCCTACGCCGCGCGGTCCGCAAAACAGGTAGGCATGCGCGAGCTTGCTACTCTGAATGGCGTTTTTCAAAGTGGTAGTCAGCGATTTTTGTCCGACGACGCTTTTAAATGTCGAAGGTCTGTACTTTCTTGCAGAAACGATGTAATTTTCCATTTTCTATTCAATTTTCGTACAAATGTATTGTTTTTTTTCCATTTCCGCAAAACTTACGACTGATAATTGACAATCGTCAATTGCGGATTGTCAAAAGCTATGTTGAAGCTCACCGTTTTCCGTCCCCTGTAGGCGCCCTTGCCGCGGATTGTGAACCGGGCGAGGCCGGGGCGGGTATTGTTTTTGAATGTCAGTTCGTAGTCGCGGGCGAAGACCAGTTCCGTGTCCTCAAGCGACACGTCGGGAATGAGGACGACCGGCTTGCCGTCATATATCTGAACGGGAATCGGCGCGACGGTGATTCTGTCGATCGCCGTTTTGTGGTGGCTGAGATTATACTCGTGAAAGTAGGCGATTTCCTGATTGATGCGTTTTATGAACAGCTCCGTGGCATCGCCGCCGTTCAGGACGTAATATGCGTCGATGCGATCCGTTATCCTGCGATATGCGGCTTCGGCGCGTTTCCTTACA
>JAITPH010000100.1 GCA_031289515.1 Tannerella sp. | reverse complement strand
ACAGCCGAGGTTTCATAGACCGAAAAAGGGTTGCCGTCGGAGGACATTCGTACGGAGCGTTTATGACGGCGAATTTGCTTACGTACAGCGACCTGTTTGCCGCCGGAATAGCCCGGAGCGGAGCATACAACCGCTCGCTTACGCCGTTCGGTTTCCAGTCCGAAGAACGCAACTACTGGGAAGCGCCCGGCGTGTACAACACGATGTCGCCGTTCATGCACGCCGACAAGATGAAACATCCGCTACTGCTAATCCACGGCGGCGACGACAACAACACCGGAACGCATACAATGCAAAGCGAAAGATACTTCAATGCGCTGAAAGGCTTCGGAGCGCCTGCCCGCCTCGTAATCCTGCCCAAGGAAGCGCACGGATATGCAGCTAAGGAATCCGTCCTGCATGTCTTGTGGGAACAGGATCAGTGGCTTAAAAAATATCTTGGGAAATGAGCCTGCGCCCTGCCCCCTCCGCGGGAGGGGGAGAAAAGTAAGTTGCCGAGTTGTGCAGGATTTGTAATATTGTGCAATGGAGTATGAGAATTTTTAATCCGCAAATAAATCCGGATTATAAACACCCGGAGGCTTCTCCCCCTCCCTCGGAGGGGGCAGGGGGGAGGCTGTCAGGGGGGAGGCTTTTCTTCAGATAGCGTCCCGTATATGATTCTTTACAGGACGCTATTTCTTTTGGCGTTCCGGTGCAGACTACGTTGCCGCCTTCCTTGCCGCCTTCGGGACCTAAGTCAATGACGTAATCGGCACATTTTATGACATCCGCATGATGTTCGATTATTACTACCGTATGACCTTTGCCGATGAGGGCGTCGAAGGCTTTGAGCAATGTCTTTATGTCGTGAAAATGCAGTCCGGTCGTAGGCTCGTCGAACACGAACAGCATCGGCTCCGGCTTCTCCAGACTTAGATAAAATGCGAGCTTGACGCGCTGATTCTCGCCTCCCGACAATGTCGACGACGTCTGACCGAGTTTTATGTATCCAAGCCCTACATCCTTCAACGGCATCAGTTTCCTGACTACCTTATTTGCCTGCGCGTCTTTTTTACCGTCCAGAAACTCTATCGCCTGATCGATCGTCATATCAAGCATGTCATAAATATTGACGCCGTGATATTCGATTTCAAGTATTTCGGGCTTGAAACGCTTTCCGTGACAGACATCGCATTCAAGCGATATGTCTGCCATAAACTGCATCTCGACCGTAATTGAGCCTTCGCCCTTGCATTCCTCGCACCGTCCGCCTTCCTTGTTAAACGAAAACCGCGCCGCCGAAAAGCCCATTCGCTTCGACAGCGGCAATTCGGCGAACAGTCTGCGTATCTCGTCGTAAGCGCCGATATACGTGACCGGATTCGAGCGCGAACTCTTTCCGATAGAATTTTGGTCGACAAACTCAATCGCCTTTATCTGACTGACGTCTCCGCTTATCGACGAACATTCGACCGAGTGCGGAGCATCGTCGAGCAGCCTTTTTACGCCTTCGTAGAATATATCCCTCACCAGCGAACTCTTCCCGGAGCCGCTGACGCCGGTAACGACCGTCATCACCCGCAACGGAAACTTCACGTCGATTCTCTTGAGATTGTTCTTCATCGCTCCCCTTATCTCGATATACTGATTCCACGGACGTGTATATTTCGGGACTTCGATCTGCTCCTCGCCGGTCAGATAGCGGACCGTATAACTGTTGCTGCCGCCGTTCCGCAAATCCGCCGTGTCACCCTGATACATCACCTCTCCGCCGAGCCTTCCGGCGGCGGGACCTATATCTATAATGTAGTCGGCAGCACGGATTATCTCCTCGTCGTGCTCGACGACGACGACCGTATTGCCCACTTCCTTGAGTTGCCGCATGACGCTTATCAGCCTGTCCGTATCGCGCGAGTGCAGGCCGATACTCGGCTCGTCGAGCACGTAAAGCGATCCGACGAGGCTGCTGCCGAGCGATGTGGCAAGGCTTATCCGCTGACTTTCGCCGCCCGACAGTGTAGACGAGAGGCGGTCTAAGGCGAGGTAACCAAGTCCGACGTCGAGCAAAAACCTGAGACGGCTGTCTATCTCTGTTACAAGGCGGCGGGATATTGCGGCGTCGGTCGCGTTCAGTTCAAGACTGTCGAAAAACTGTTTCAGTTCCGTTATCGGCATCATCGCCAGCTCCGAAATATTTCTGCCGCCGACCTTTACGTACATCGCCGTCGGTTTCAGGCGGCTGCCCTTGCAGGCGGGACAGGTGGTCTTGCCTCTGTAACGCGCCAGCATCACGCGGCACTGTATCTTGTAGATATTGCTCTGCAAATGATTGAAGAAGTCGTTTATGCCGTTTATGTTCATCGTGCCTTCCCAGAGGAATTTCCTGTCGTCGTGGGAGAGGTCGAAGTACGGTCTGTGGATGGGAAATCTGTACCGTGCGCTTTTGGTGATAAAGTCTTTCCGCCACTCGCTCATGACTTCGCCCTGCCAGCAGGCGACGGCGCCGTCGTAGACCGACAGGCTTTTGTCGGGAACGACAAGATTTTCGTCTATGCCGAGCACCTTGCCGAATCCATCGCATTTAGGACATGCTCCGGCCGGATTGTTGAAATTGAACATCAGGTCGGACGGCTCTTCAAACTTGACGCCGTCGGCCTCGAATCTCTTTGAGAACTCGAATACTTCGGCCGTTTCTCCGGCGTATACTTTCAGCCGGCACAAGTCGAAGCCTTCAAAGAACGCCGTTTCGACCGAATCGGCAAGCCGGCTCTTCAGCAGCTTGTCGTCCGATACCGTCATGCGGTCTATCAGTATCTCGATATCCTTGATGCCGGGCAGTTTCTTGCTTTCCGTGACATCCTGAATACGGCATATCTCGCCGTTGACTTCCAGCCGCGAGTATCCTTCCTTCTGAAGTATTTCCAGATGTTCTTTCAACTTCCTTCCCTTGGGCACAACCAGCGGGGCGAAAATCGCGAAACGGACGCCTTCGGGATACGACAGCGCCTTGTTTACCACGTCCTGAACATTGTGCTTTTTGATTTCTTCGCCCGAAACAGGCGAGACGGTTTTGCCTATTCGCGAAAAGAGCAGACGCATGTATTCGTATATCTCGGTCGAAGTGCCTACCGTCGAGCGCGGATTGCGGACGGTCACTTTCTGCTCTATTGCAATTGCCGGCGGAATGCCTTTTATATAGTCGCATTCGGGCTTCTTTATCTTTCCGAGAAACAGGCGCGCATACGACGAAAGGCTTTCGACGTACCGGCGCTGCCCTTCGGCATACAGCGTGTCGAAAGCAAGCGACGACTTGCCGCTGCCGGACAGTCCGGTTATTACGACAAACCTGTCGCGCGGTATCTTGACGTCGATATTCTTGAGATTGTTTACGCGAGCGCCTTTGACCGTGATGCAGCCATCGTCGTCGACGCTGTCGCCGGACGGTTTTTTCTTTTTGCTTACCCTCATTTTCTTCGCCGTCACGTTATTGTTTTGCCGAACGGAGTCAGCGCCAAGCCTGCCATTTTGAAATGTTGCAGGCCGAATGGGATTCCTATTATCGTTACGCACAGAATCAGTCCGAATACCAGATGGCTGATGCTGATGCACAAGCCGCCCAGTATGAGCCACAGAATATTCATGATAATGTTCAGGCATCCTCCCGACTTGCCGGTATCTATTACTTTGCTACCGAAGGGCCAAAGCGCCAGAACGGCGAGCTTTAATGTCTGCAAACCGAACGGAATGCCTATAATTGTGATCATCAAACAAAGGCTTGAAATCACGTATCCGATGCTTGTAATGATGCCACCGAATATCAACCAGATTATATTACCGAGTATTTTCATATTTTATTTGTTTTAAACTGTCCATTTCTGCAAAAATATTTTGCCGCACGATGTTGAAACTGTCGCGCAGTTCGGGCTTGACCGGCTTTGAAGGCGGCGATTCCATGTTAAGGGGATTTATCGGCTGACCGTTTTTATGCACGCGGAAATCCAGATGCGGGCCGGTGGCAAGTCCGGTCGAGCCGACATATCCTATCACCGTGCCCTGACGAACGAACAGTCCGTTTTGAATGCCCTTGCCGAAGCGGCTCAGGTGCATATATGTTGTCGTATAAACCGAATTGTGCTTGATTTTTACATAATTGCCGCCGCCTTTCGAGTCAAAACCTCTTACCGTCACGACGCCGTCGCCGATTGTTTTGACCGGAGTACCTGCCGGAGCGGCATAGTCTACGCCGTGATGCGCCCTGTATATCTTGAGAATCGGATGAAAGCGCGAATTGCTGAACTTCGACGTGATTCGGAAGAAGTCAAGCGGCGCTTTAAGAAATTCCTTGCGAAGACTGTTTCCCTCGCGGTCGAAAAATTCGCGAACGCCGTCCTGAACAAACGGTATGGCGACATATTCCTTGCCCTGATGGACAAAAACCAGACCTTCGACCGACGACACGTTTATTTCCGTCGAATCGTCTATGAAAAAGACGTCGTATGCCACGCGGAACGAATCGCCCGCCTTGACGTCGAAGAAATCAATCTGCCATGCGAAGACGTCCGATATTTTCAGCGCCAGCAGCGGATTTGCGCCGTTTCCCTTAATGGTGTTCCAGAGCGACGAACTGACGACGCCCTCCAGATAACGCCGTTCGAGGCGTATTTCCTTGTTGTATTCGTAAATCCGGAGGCTGTCGCCGGTGAAGTCGATAATGGAAAAATCGGTCAGCGACTTTGCAAAAACGATATAATTGATTGCCGCGAGACTGTCGCGTGTTGTGATTGTAGCGTACTTCATGCCGCTAATCAGCTTTTTGGGGTCTAACAGCGGACGCGCCGTGCGGCAGATGCTGTCCGTCTTTCGCGGCGAAAAGCCGAGGCGCGTGAAAATTGCGGACTGACTGTCGCCGTTCTTGACGACATATTCGGTCACATCAAGCGAATCGACGCATATTCCGTATTCGTACAGATGCGTCTGATTGTCGATCCATTCGGAATCTACTTCTTCTTCCGGCTCTTTTTCCGGCTGCTTACGGCACGAAAAACACATAACAACGCTTAGAAGCATTGTCGCATAAACATTCGTGTATGTGGGAAAAATATTCTTCATTGCATCTGCAAATATAGGTATTATTCGGGGTATATGAGATATTTCCGGCGGATTTTTTTGTAATCGTCCAAATCGTCCTGCCACGAAGCCTGTATTTCGTCGGCGCTAAAGCCTTTGATTATTTGGCGTCGAAGCTCGTCGGAGCCTGCCAGAAGATCGAACCAGTCGGCGCGGTTGAAAAACGCCTTTTCGTTGCGTCCCGATTTCTCGTAGAAAGAGATTAGGTAGGCCAGCGAAATCTTCCGTTCAGGCTCTACTTCCCGCAAATCTACGCCATGACAGGTTTTGTCCCTGTATATCGGATTGGCGTCCATGCCCTTAATCGACTGCGGCACGAAGGTGAAATCGCCGTATTTGCGGTCGGGATAGCCGAGCGTCTGAAAGGGAAACCGTGTTCCGCGACCGACGCTGATACTCGTGCCCTCGAACAGGCACAGCGAGGGATAGAGCATTATCGCCCTGTCGTTCGGCAGGTTTGGCGACGGCTTTACCGTCAGGCTGTAAGGCTCGCCGTGACGCCAGTTCAGCATCGGCACGACGGTCAGCCGGCAACTCTTCTCGCCTTTTGAAATCCATCCTTCGCCGTTTATCATTCTGGCGAGTTCGCCGACGGTAAGACCGTAAACGACCGGTATGGGATCGACGCCTACAAACGACCGGTATCCTTCCTTGCGCACCGGGCCGTCGATGTAGTCATTCGGATTGGGGCGGTCGAGCAGGATAAATTCCTTGCCGTTTTCGGCGCAGGCTTCCATTGCGTAGTGCATGGTGCTGATGTAGGTGAAGAATCGCACGCCGACGTCCTGAATGTCGAAAATAATCACGTCGATATCGGCAAGATGCTCGTCGGAGGGCTTGAACTTGTCGCCGTACAGCGAGACTACCGGCAGACCTGTTTCGGCGTCCACGTTGTTTTTTACCATGGCGCCGCCGTCGTCCGTTCCGCGAAATCCGTGTTCGGGCGCAAAAATCTTTATCACATTAAATCCTTCCTGCAATAAAACGTCCAACAAGTGGGTGTTGTCGCGCAAAACGGACGTTTGATTCGCTATCAGTCCGATGCGCTTGCGTTTGACCAGACCTTTTATGACGTCGATACGGTCTGCACCGACTACGATATTCGCCGTTTCCGGCGTGTCCGGCGTGTCCACTGTTTTTGCCGTTTCCGACGTGTCTGCTGTTTTTGCCGTTTCTGCAACAGAGACCGCCACAAAGGGGTAAAGCATGAGTAGAAATAATAAAAATCGCGTTTTATACATGTTTATTACAATAAATTACGGCGCGAAAGTAATATAAAAAGATAATTTATACAAATTTTTCGGGCGGGAGAAAAAAAACAGTTACCTTTGACGGCACTTTTACTGTTCAAATTATGGTTACATTTTATACTACATTTCATTTATCGAATGAAAATTATCCGAAGGGACTTGACTACCTGAAAACGGTCTACGTTCCGGCGGCGATGCGCAGCGGCAAGCTCCGCAATCCGCGAATACAGAAAGTCGTTGACGACAACGAGGCTGTCAATGGCGTCAGCCTGTCCGTTCAGTGCAGCGCAGACGACCGCCAAACGCTTGAAGAATGGATGCGCGGCGACGGTACATGGATTCATCTGAATATCACGGACAGGTTTAAGGATGAGATAGCACTATTTTCTACCATTCTTGAAGAAATCGAACTGTGATGGCGGATACGGACAGGATAATACTGGGAATAGATCCGGGAACGATTATAATGGGTTACGGCGTTTTAAAGATTGTCGAAAAGAAGCCGTATCTTGAGACGATGGGCGTTTTGATGCTGAACAAGTTTGAGGATCATTATATCCGGCTTCAGCATATTTTCGAGCGCGTAGTGCAGCTTATCGACGCTTATCATCCGGACGAGCTTGCCATTGAAGCGCCTTTTTTCGGAAAGAACGTACAGAGTATGCTCAAGCTCGGTCGCGCTCAGGGCGTCGCCATTGCCGCGGCGCTTCATCGCGGCATGCCGATTTGCGAATATGCGCCGTTGAAGATAAAGATGGCTATCACAGGCAACGGTCATGCGTCGAAGGAGCAGGTTGCGGGAATGTTGCAGCGAATGTTGCATATTTCGTCGGAGAACATGCTGCCGCAACTGGATGCGACGGACGGACTGGCGGCTGCGTTCTGCCATTACCTCGAAACAAGTCGCCCGAAATTTGAAAAGTCGTTTTCAAGCTGGAAAGATTATATAGCCAAGAATCCGGGCAAAGTCAGCGGGATATGAATCATTGAGGATTTTTTCCGTCTTTTTTGCTTTTTTTTGTTTGGCTAAGGATTCCTGTCCTGAAATTTTCATAACCGCAGGTAAGCGATAGCACAGCCTGCGGCCGGGTATCTCCTCTATGGCTGCCTGAAAGGCAGAACACGTGCAAAAGAGTTCTGCCTTTCAGGCAACTTGCCGTCTGCGCTTGCTTACTGCGCTTGCCTGCTGCGTCTGCCGTCATTGCGAGGAACGAAGCAATCCAGCGCCCTGTATATTTTCTGGATTGCTTCGTGCCTCGCAATGACGGCAAGCGCAGACGGCAAGCGTAGCCGGTTTCCCTCGTCATTCTTCCTGTTTGCTAAACTCGTTTAGTAACGTTTTCGCAATGACGGACATGACAGGTCTCCTTCATCGTCAGCTGTCAATTGTCAATTAATCCCCTGATTTCTCCGTCCAATTGGAATATATTAAAAAAAAAGTCCGTATCCGA
>JAITPH010000038.1 GCA_031289515.1 Tannerella sp. | reverse complement strand
TAAAAAAGTATTTTGCGATAAAAATGCAAAAATCGTATATTTTTTTTGTTTTTGAGGATGTTTTTTGTTTTTTCTTGTCCGTTATTGCTGTTGGTGGCGGTGTCCGTCATGACGGTGGGTGCGGTGTCCGTCATGGACGGTGGGCGCGGTGTCCGTCATTGCGAGGAACGAAGCAATCCAGACTATCAGGGCGCTGGATTGCTTCGTTCCTCGCAATGACGACAAGCGCAGACGGCAAACGTAGTCGGCAAGCGCAGCTATTTTCTTTTTCATTCTTCCTGTGTCCGTCATGTCGACCGAAGTGGAGACATCTGTTTGGGCATAAAGGCGGGAGTATAGTTAAACAGATGTCTCCACTGCGCTTCGCTCCGGTCGACATGACCGGAGGGGGTAACCGTCATTGCGATGACGGCGGATACCGTTCGCAATGACGGATACTGCTTGCGATGACGGATACCGTTCGCGGTGGCGGTTACTGCTTGCGGTGGCGGTTACTGCTTGCAATGACGGACATGCCTACTTTTGGCGTGCTGCCTTCTTTATTTTTCCGGCAAAAAACAGGAGATACAACACGGCTGTGCCCAGAACTATCAGCGAGCCGGTCTGTGTGCCCATCATGTCGGAGACTTTGCCCATTAGCAGGGGAAATACGCTGCCGCCTATCAGACCCATGATCATTAGCCCCGATATTTCATTCTTGCGGTCGGGAATACGTAGCAACAACTGCGAAACCACGACCGGGAAAATATTCGAGTTCCCCAGTCCGATAAATGCTATGAACGTGTATACGGCTTCCTTGCTGTGGAACGTTATCAAGCCTGCAAAGGCGATTAGCATCAATACTACGCTTACAGAGAAGAAGGTTTTTACCGGATACCGGGACAGTGCGAACGTGCCGACAAGACATCCGGTCAAACGGAACAGGAAGTATACGCTTGAGGCAAATCCCGCATCTTCGCGCGACATGCCGAAGTATTCCTTCATTATCTCCGGAGCCGTCGTATTGATTCCCACGTCTATCCCTACATGGCACATTATCGCCAGAAATGACAGCAGAATGACGCCGTTGCCGAGCAGCTTGAGGCAACTGAAGAAACTCAGTCCGTCGCCGGATTCCTTTTCCTCTTCTATTTTTGTAGTTCCCAGCCAGAGGGCTGCGAGTATCGACACGATCATGAAAACAGGGAACAGCAGCTTCCAGTCGCCGAAATATACCGACGCCCATGTCGCCGCAATCGGGCCGAGAAACGAGGAAATGGCTTTCACGAACTGGCCGAAGGTCATTGTGCTCGCAAGTTTGCTGTCGCTGATCAGATTTGATATTAGCGGGTTTATAGAGACCTGTATCAGCGTGTTGCCGATACCCAGCAGGCTGAACGAAACCACCATCACCGGAAAGGTGTATCCGAATACAGGCGCCAGCAGCGCAAGCGACGTGATGACGAGGCTTAGAACAACCGTCCTGCGCCGTCCGATGCGGTTGACCAGCATTCCGGACGGTACGGAGAGGATGAAAAACCAGAAAAATGTCATCGCCGGAAACATCTTCGCCACGGAATCCGACAGGTTGAAGTCTTCCTTGACGAAATTCGTTATCGTCCCGACGAGGTCGACGAAGCCCATGACAAAGAATGCCGCCATCACGGGCAAAAGTTTTAACAATACGCTTTTCTTCATACGTTTTGATTTTGATATGGAGGCCAGGCGCCCTGTTGCGTACAGACGAAGGCGGCCGTGTCGACTGCCTGCCGGTGCGCTTCGTTCACCGATGCTCCGGTTAATATGGAATATACGAATGCTCCCGAAAAGGAATCGCCTGCGCCGACGGTATCCGCTACCTTCACCGCGGGCGACGGTATCCGGGATACGCCGTCATGCGAATAGACGGTACTCGAAATGCTGCCCGCCGTCAATATCAGATAGCGCAGGCTGTATTTATCGATAAAGAAGCGGCATGCGGCGTCGTCGCCGCCATTGTCGCCGAGTGCGAACATCGAGCGGAGCGTTGCCAGCTCTTCGCCGTTTACCTTGAGCACGTTTGCGCTGCGCAGCGATTCGTCGATCAAATCCGCGGAATAGTAATTCTGCCGCAGATTGACGTCGAAAAGACGAAGCGCACGGGCGGGCGCGACGTCGAGCAATGCCTTCACGGTCGCGCGGGAAACCGGCGAGCGTTGAGCCAGCGTGCCGAAACAGACCGCGTCGGCTTCCCTTACCAGGTCCAGAGCCGTCCGGGTCAGCGGGATATAATCCCATGCGACGTCCTCGACGATCGTATACGCCGGCGAGCCGTCCTGCAATTCGACCAGAACACGCCCAGTCGGACGGTCTACTTTGCCGATACAGTTGCCGATATTGTTTCTTTCGAGTTCGGCGACTATTTCCGCGCCGTCGGCGTCGTCGCCTACCGCGCTTACGGCGCAGCCTTCGGCTCCCATGCAGGTGGCATGGTATACGAAATTGACCGGCGCGCCGCCTGCTTTCCTGCCGTCGGGAAATACGTCCCACAGCAACTCTCCTATTCCTGCGATCAGGGGTTTATTGTTTCTCATAGCCGCAGGGTTATTTCCAGATTGAAGCGAGGGTGTATACCTCCAGATCCGCTATCACGACGCCGTTGCCTCCGAAGCGGAAGCCTTCGCCGCCGCCGTCCGTCTTTCTTGCGAAGGAGAGGGAGTATGCTCCGCCGTCGATGAAGACTTCGACCGAGGTGCGATCCAGAATAATGTCGGCCGAAATCTCCATGCTCGTCATGTCTTCGGGGGAATAGAAGACGCCGTTCACCTGATTGGAGTTCATGTCGTAGCGCAGGAGTTGCTGTCCGTCGAGGCTGAAGCCGGCGTCGGTGGCGTGCGAGAGCTTGAGCGTAAACCGTATTCTCAGGCAGTCCGCATCGCGGTACGGGCGGAGAAGTCCGGAGGCTTCCTCGGCGGTTGCCGTTTTACGTTGCAGGACGGCGGTTTGCAGTCCGTCGATCTCCCTTATCGGAGAGCTGAAGAGGCGTATGCCGTCCTTAGTGGTGCGAAGCGTAAGCTCGGTCGGCAGGAGCATCATGCCGTTGAAGGGCATTCCGGGGTGCGAGATGCGTCCCCAGCCGATTTGAATGCGTCGTCCGTCGGAATCCGGAATGTCGGCGAAGGTTTGCGAGGCGTATATCGAGCCGGTTGCGTAGAAGTATTTCCCGGCTTCGGGGACGAAGCGGCGGCCGTCGAACGTGCCGATCATGTATGTGCCCGATGCGCCGTACATCACCCACTTGCGGTTTTCCGGGTTGCCGTCTACGGGCAGTTCAAACAGGTCGGGGCATTCCCAGAAGCCGGTCGTATGGCTTTCGTACTTCCAGTCCTTCAGGTTTGCGGAGGTGTAGATCGAATGTCCGTCGCGCTCGTTCAGCGCCATTACCCATTCGTTGTTCGGCTCGTAGCGGAAGACTTTGGGGTCGCGCGTGTCCTTGCTGTTCCATTTGTCGCGGGAGTCGATTACCGGATTGCCCTCGTATTTCGTCCATGTACGGCCGCGGTCGAGGCTGTATGCGAGGCACTGTATCTGCTTTTCGGGATTGTCGGCCGTATATGCGGCTACCATTGCGGGAGTGTTTCCGCGGTTGAAGCCTGCCGTGTTGTTGCGGTCTATGACCGTCGTGCCGGAGAAGGCCGTTCCGTTCCGGTCGGGACAGAGTGCGTCGGGCAGTTCTTCCCAGTGGAGGAGGTCTTTGCTGACGGCGTGACCCCAGTGCATGTTTCCCCATTCGCGCTCGTATGGATTGTGCTGGTAGAAGAGGTGATATTCGCCTTCGTAGTAAATCAGTCCGTTGGGGTCGTTGATCCATCCCCGGCGGGTGGTGAAGTGGAGCTGTGGACGGTAGCGCTCGCGGTAGAGGCTGTCCTGTCCGGCGATCCGGTCTGCCTGATAGATGTTTCGCAAGCCGGACGCGTCGCCTTCATAGACGATTTTCAGGGTTTTGCCCTTTAGTGAAGAGACGTCGCAGAAGACCCAGTAATCTGCCTCGCCTGATGCGAGACGGACGTCGAAGGATCGCTCCTTCAGTCCGTCGACTTCAAACGTCATCACCGAACGCTCTTCGCCGTGCGATACGGGTATGTTGAGATATTTTCCGGTTATGCGGACGGAAATGTCTTCCGCGCCGGAATTTCCTGCCGCCATCAGCGCGACGGCTATTAATAACAATACTTTCTTTTGTTTCATAATATGATGTTTAATGTTTTGGAATACGGTTTTCGGGTTTCCGGACGTGCGTCCGGAACTTGCGCACGCATGTACGGAGTTTGCGTACATGCGTGCGTGGCTTGCGATAACGGTAATTTATATTGTCGCATAATATACGGAATCTAATTAAGCTCGACCGTTTGACCGGGGGAATATATCTCGTCCGAGATTCCCGTCGTCTTTTCCTTCAGCCATCCCTGCATCTTTACCACGACGCGGTATTTGCTCTCCGGCTCTGCCAGCGTGTAATTCCACGCCGACGGCTCGTCCTGCAACGATATTTGATATTCGAGCGTGCTGCCCCTGTATACCTGAATGTAGACGGACAGCGGCCGCCGAATCTCCGCCGGAATGTTCGAGGGGACGGTCCACTGCAGACTCGCGTCCCTTCCGTTCGTCAGCGACGACTTCAATTCCTGCACGGCAGGCAGCGATGTTCCGTCCTTTCTGTCCAGGACGTCGCGGTCGATGCAGCCGGTCATCGCCAGCGCCAGCAGCATTATGTTTGATACGATAAATATTTTCTTCATGATTTCTGTTTTTTATAGTCAATAACCCGGATTCTGTATGTAGTTGCCTTTAGCCCAGTTCATCTGCGCCTGGGGGATGGGCTTGTACTCGTCCCTTCCGGCTACAAAGATAGCATTATCCATCCATGAAAAGCGCGTTTTCTCCTTCGAAAAGTAGGAATTTAGCGTCGGCTCGAGTATTCCCCATCTCTGGAGGTCGAAGAAACGGCGTCCCTCGCAAGCCGTCTCCAGCCTGTTTTCAAACATCAGCGCTTTCCATGCGTATTCTTTTGTCCACTTTCCGTCGTCGGGATAGAGGCCTGTGTTGTAATTCAGATAGGGCTTGTTTTCTGCCGTCAGCAGACGGCCGCGGCTCTCGTCCGCCCTTTTGCGCAGCTTGTTGATGATGGGCAGGGCTTCCCTGTGGCGATCGAGCTGAATCAGGATTTCCGCCTTCCAGAGCAGTACCTCGGCGTAGCGGATGTTCCTTACGTTCATCGAGTTTCGATTCACAAGAATGCAGTCGCAGAACGCCGGAACGAGTTCCTTGATCGACTTCAGATAGCCGTAGTCGCCGGGATTGCGCGAGGCGTTTGTCGAAAAGAGCAGTTCGGCGTTGTACTTGTACGGATGTCCGGGAACGGCCATCGTGTGGCTGAAGCGCGGGTCGAAGGTGTTTTCGGCAAAGTATCCGTCGTACCGGCCCTTCATCTCGGCATTGTTGAACGAGTCGAAGAGCGGCAGACCGTCCGCGTCCGTCCTGAAGGCGTTCGCGAGGTTGAAACTTGCCTTGTGAAAGTCGCAGCACGGGAAGTACGGCTCCCACGACGGTGCATTCAGCTCGGCTCCGTTGTTCGTGTTTCCGCCGCTCGACGTGCCGTCGCTGATGGAATACTGGACTTCCCAGATTGCTTCGCTTGTGGCGTTGTCGTATTCCGGGAGAAAGTTGTCTGCGAAATCCTTGCACAGGCCTACCTGTCCGCCTTCCTGCTCCGTTATCCGGTTCAGGTATGACAGGGATTTCTCCAGCGCCTCCCTGTCGATCTTCAACAGCTGATGCCTTTCGTCCTGCTCGTATGCCATAAACAGCAATGCCTTTGCAGCCATTGCCAGCGCCGCGTTTTTGTTCACGCGGCCCTTGCCGTCCTGCACTTCGGGCAGCAGACGGACGGCTTCCTCCAGATCGGCTACGATGTTTTTCCACAGCTGTCTGTCGTCCGCGCCGTCCGGCCTGTTCGGCGTGTTCGTGACGGCGTCCTTGTCCATTGCCGTGTTTTCATCTATCCACGGAATATATCGCCAGATCGTTTTCATAAAGAAATACGTCGAGCCTCGCAGGAATTTCACCTCTCCGGTGCGGACGCCCTTCAGCGGATAGTCCGCATCGCTGACCAGCGAAAGCGCGTGGAGCGCCAGATTGTATCTTGAAATGGCGACGTAGCCCTTAAACCACGGGCCGTCGTTGTTCGCCATGTTGGCCGTGAGAGACGAGAAGACTTCGCTGTCGTGCCACGACGACTGGTCGTTTACGCCCGACCCTCCCTTGTAGGCGTCGTCCGAGCGTATCGAGCCGTGCATCCACCATGAATGTGCTTCCGACCATCCCAGATACGGAATTGCGGAATAACAGGGCGTTACGAAGCCGTCAATGTGCTCCGGCTTGCCGAGCAACAGTTCGTCTGCCAGCACTCCCTTTGGGTTTACGTTCAGCTGGTCTTCGCATCCGCAGACGGCTAACATGACAGCCGCCGTAAATAAAACCGATATAAATACATTTTTCATAATCATTTTTTTAAAAAGTTACATTAATACCAAAATTCACAATAAACGGTATGGCATATCCAAAACCGCGGTTTTCGGGATCAGGCCCGGAGAATTTGTCTTCATCCCAGAATTTTTTGACCGTAAAGACGTTGTTGGCGGAGACGTATGCCCTGAATCTGTTGATATGCGCCTTTTCGACTAATTTGCCGGGCAGCGTATATCCCAGTTCCAAGGCTCTTAGTTTGAGATACGAGCCGTCTTTGATGAAGTATGTGGACGTGCGCCTTTCGTCGTTGACGTTTCTGGTCGAGAGGGCGGGCTTGTCGGAAGCGGCGTTTTGCGGCGTCCACGTATCGAATACGCCTTTCAGGTGATTCGTATTGTTTACGTCCTGTACGTTCCAGAAATCGCTAAATTCCAGCCACGTGTCCCAAACCTGCATGCCGTACACGCCCTGCAAAAACATCGAGAAATCGACGTTCCGGTATGCTGCCTGAAAATTCAGACCAAAGGTGAAATCGGGGTCTTCAACTCCAATCCATGTCCTGTCATATTCCTGCGTGATGCGGCCGTCGCCGTCGAGGTCCATGTAGCGCAGGCGACCTACGCCCTTGCCCGACTGTTGAGGCGAATTGTCGACTTCTTCCTGCGTCTTGAATATTCCGTCCGCTACGTATCCGTATATCGAATTGCGCGGTCTGCCGATAATATCGTCCAGCATTCCGTTTCCTCCGTATACGCTGCGGACGTTTTCGGGGAGGTCGAGTATTTTGTTTTTGTATGTGGCAAAATTTGCCGTTATGCTGTATCTCAAATCCGACTCGACTTCTCCGCTGTACGTCAGCAAAAACTCGACGCCGCTGTTTTCCATGCTCGGCCCGTTTACGTACTGGTATCCTCCCTCGCCGAAAGCGCCTATGTAGGGCGGCAGATACAGCATGTCTGTCGTTTTCTTGTAGAAATAGTCAATCGAGCCGACGAGCGTCTGGTTTAGGAATCCAAAATCCACGCCATAGTTCGTTTGCGTCACGGTCTCCCACTTCAAAGAGGAGTTTCCGGTCAGATTCTTTCTGTATCCGGATTGCAGGCTGCCGGTTTCCTGACCTGCAACGGCGTATGACGTTCCGTTGTAGTCGGCCAGATAGCTGCTTTGCAAATAACCCGACGGAATGGCGGAGTTTCCGTTCTTGCCCCAGCTGAATCGAAGTTTAAGATCGGAAAGCAAATCGACGTCTTCCAGAAAGGATTCGTTTTTGATTCTCCATCCCAGGGAAAATGCCGGAAAGGTAGCCCATCTGTTATCCGCTCCGAATTTCGACGAGCCGTCCCTGCGAATCGTTGCCGACAGCAGGTACTTGTAATCAAAGGAATAATTGACTTTCCCGAAGTACGACAACAGGGCGTATTCGTCTCCCGATCCGTTAGCTTCCTTGATGTTGTCTCCCGTCGCTGCGCTCAGATAACCGTAATCCCTGTCCTCAAGTATGAGTCCGTCTTTTCTTGCATAAAAGCCTTCGCTTTCCGCTTTTGTGAACTCCATGCCGGCTACTGCTCCTATATTGTGTTTCCCGAACCGGGCATTATAATTTATTTGATTGGTCCACTGATATTCGAGAAAATGATTCTGTTCATTCTTGACATAGTTGAACTTTTCATCTCTTCCGGAGCCGTCAGCCTCTTTCCATTTCGGGTCGATAAACCTGTAATACGAGCCGCGATAATCTACGCCGAAGGATGTCCTCAAATTCAATCCGTCAATAATCTTCAAATCCGCATATACGTTGCCTATTATTTTCTGGAATTTGTTGATATTGTCTTTGTACAGCAGCAGGTTTCTCATCGGATTCCGGTAATCGTCCATTCCGACGTCGAGCGATGCGCCGCCCCAGTCGCCGTTTTCGGTGTATACCGGAATGTTGGGAGGCATCTTGACTGCTATTTCGGTCTGGTTTTCCTCTCTGTAGTTGATGTAGTTCAACTCAAAGTTCTCGCCGACTTTCAAGATGTCGTTAATCAAATCGTATTCGGTATTGAAACGTGTGGAATATTTGCGCCAAAACGTTTCAATCTGCATCCCCTCGGTATTTTCATAGCCGAGGTTGAAAAACGTGCGTGACTTCTCGTTACCGCTTGCTATTGATATCTGGTGATTATGGGAAACGCCTGTTCTCGAAATCTCGTTCGCCCAGTTCGTGTCGGCCGATTTCATGGTTTTCGCGCTGTTCAGCCATTCAATCGGGCTATACGATTTGTATACCGGATTTCCGTTACCGTCGTAGTCCCATTCGTATTCAAAAAAGCGAATACTTTGAGCTATTTCGCCCAATTTGCTGTCATTGGCGTATGATTGCCATATTGCACGCGCATATTCGTCGGTATTCAGCAATTCGGGTTTATTTGCCCACATTGAGAGTTGAAGCCTGCCGTCATAGCTGATCTTCAAATCGCCTTTTTTCGCCTTTTTTGTTTCTATTATGATAACTCCTCCTGCCGCTCTTGAGCCGTAAATACTTGCAGACGACGCATCTTTCAGTACTTGTATGGATTCGATATTTGCAGGATTAATATCGCGCAGATTGTAGTCTCCGGCCAATCCGTCGAGAACAATCAAGGGACCCGGCTGGGCATTCAGCGAGGTTAATCCTCTTATCTGAATACTTGCGCTGCCGCCGGGACTGCCGTCGGTCGCAATATATACTCCGGGCAGTTTTCCTTGCAGGGACTTTAGAACGTTAGTCGAAGGATTCTGCGTCAGATCCGATGCCGTCGCAATCGAAACGGAACCGGTCAGATCAGCCTTTCGCTGTACCATATAACCGGTCTGCACAACGACTTCGTCGAGCATTTTCTCGTCGTCTTCCAAAATCACTTCTATCCACGTCTTGCCCTTTACCGTCGTTTGATACGTCTTTTTTCCGATATAGGAAAAAGACAGAATCTCATCTTCGGAATCTACTTCAATCGTAAAATTGCCGTTTGAATCGGTAATAACGCCGACAGTCCTGCTCTTATTAAAGACATTCACTCCAACAAGAGGCTCTGCCGTGCCCTTTTCAATTACAATTCCTTTCACCGTTTTGGGGGAACTCACGTCAAAATCATTTGCATTAGCGGTCCTTGCTCCCCAAAGCAAAACCAACATGCAGATTAAAAACTTCATTAATTGTTTCATGATTGTAGTTTAATTTAAATAAATAATATAATTCCCATAAATATATCCATCATGGCAATGTATGTTTAGCCTCCTCCATGACGGATGTTCCGTGCGCTTTGGCTTCATAGTCTCCGTACCAGTAAACGGTTGTCGAATAATCGACAAAGCCGCTGTCCCAGCCCAGCATTTCAATATCGAATACGAATTTCTTGCCGAAAGGGATTCCATCCAGATTCCTTGTTCTGAAAAAAGTGTTGTAGCCGTGCGAACTGTCCATATCCGCACGCGGAGCGCCGCCAAACGGAGTATGAAACGGTATCACCGGCGCCCACGAACTGTTGTAGTAATCTTCCGTTCCAGTCCCGAAATGCGACGGAAACGTGTCGCCGTCTACCCAAATCTTCTCGTCTCCCTCGCCGTACCAGCGCGGAGCATGATTGTAGAGTGACAATACATCGCCCTTGTATATGCCTTTTCCGGTTATTGTCGCGAAATTCCACTCTATGCACTTGTCTTCTTCGTCGGGGTTGTTGTGTATGTATATGCCTCTTTCCTGTTTCCATGACGCATGGAAATAAAGGGATTCCGCATTCCATTTCTTCGGAGACACGTTTACCCTGAGACCGGCGTTAACCGGCGAGGATGAAATGTTCAACAGTTTTATCGTACCGCTCTTTTTATAAGGCATTAGCCAGCGGCTGACGACCTTCCCCTTGCCGTCGGACGTCAGATACCAGCTTTCGACGCGGGGCGCTCCCATTCCGCCGCCGGAATAATCGCTCAACGGCGCCCAAACGGTCTGCTTGTCATCAAATTCGGCTACAAAAATTATCTCGCGCATCAGCTGTGCATATTCGCCGGGGTTTATGCCGCCAATATCCGCCACAACTTCATAGACCGCATTTTCGCCCTGCGGAAGAACAATTGCGAGAGAATCGAACGCCGCTATCCGACCGGTTTCTTCAAGTATCTTGCCCGATTTGCCGACAACCGGATTAAGAAGAAGACGGTCTGTTTCCGAAATCTTCGCGGCCGCCCTTTCCGCCGCCTTTAGCGAAAATGTCTCGATTGCCGTATTTTCCGGATACTTGCGGTAATTGATTTGATAATACTTTGGAGTAGGATTTATTTCCTTTTGATCTTCAAAGGTAATCCTGCATGATTTTGCAAACGGAAGAGGCAGAAAAGACGTATTGCCGCCTTTTCCTTCGGGCGTATAACTCGTATGCGGCTGAACAAGCCCTTTTCCAACTCCGGATATGTTCATCAGCATCAGGTCGTAGGCGGGAACGACAAGTTCGGGCGTCGCAGCGCCGTCAAAATAAAAGCGCCATGTTCCCCGCTTGTCGAGCGTAGTAATCCATATCCGGGTAATCACTCCGGGCCCGGTCTCGTCGAACATGACCTTTTCTTCCCTTCCGCCCGACGAATCGACGGATATTATTCCAAATCCGTCACCATTGGCAAACCATCCCGGTAAATCGGGCGAAACGGATCTGCGGTCATAGCTGCTTTCCTGAAGACAGATATAATAAGGATCGGGAAAGGCGGCCTGACTTTCTACGGAAACCATTTCGTCAAGAAGGGATTCCATGGTAATAACTTGTTCGGTATGGTCGCTCTTGCAACCAGTCGGTCCAATCAACATTCCGCCCAGACAAACGAGCGGTATAAAATATTTCAATTTCATGGTTGTATAAATAATTTTGTTTTACATTCGACTGCAAATTTAGGCATATAAGATTGAACGGATCATAACAAATCGCACGAATGTTATGACAAATGTCGCATATACAACAAATGTGATAACAATAATACAAAAATACTGTTTTCAGTCTCTCATGTACTCGGAAGGAGTAACGTCATAGACCGTTTTGAAGCATTTGGAGAAATATGCCGGGGATGAAAATCCGGTTTGATATGCGATTTCGCTGATCGTAAGCTGGTTTTGCCTTATCAGCAGAGTTGCCTTGTTCAGCCTGAAATTGCGTAAGAAATCTACCGGCGAAGTGCCGGTAAGACCCTTTATCTTCCTGTGGAGATGCCCGCGGGAAAGTCCGAGCAACTCGCTCAGCCGCTCAATGTTGTATTCCGTATCTGCATAACCTTTATCTATTTCGGACAGGAAACGGCGAAGAAACTTGTCGTCGATATTTTCGGCTTTGTCAGGCTCTGCCAAAAGCAGGTGATTGTCCTTCAGTTTTTGCAGCAACTGCTCCCGCAATTTTTTCCTTTCTTCCAGCAATCGGATGATTCTCACCTTCATGTAGGGAATACTAAACGGCTTTTGTATGTATTCGTCCGCCCCTCTTGAAATGCCGTACAGACGCTGGCGTTCGTCCGTGAGGGCTGTCAGCAGGACGACCGGAATATGACTGAACGAAATGTTGATCTTGATATGACGGCACAGCTCGAATCCGTTCATTTCAGGCATCATCACATCGCTAAGGACAAGAGATATGTCATTATCCTCCAGAATTTTTACGGCTTCGACGCCATTGGATGCCGTCAGCACGGAAAAATGATTTTTGAGTTCCTTTTCCAGATAACCGCGCACATCGTCATCGTCTTCAACGACTAACAATGTATATGGATATGAAGATATCAGTAATGCGTCTATTTCGGAATCGTCTATCCGGGACTCTTCAAACGATACCGGAGACACGTCGTATTCGGCGCTTTTATCTTCCCTGAAATGGTCTCTTCCCTCTTTAAGGCTTATTGTAAACCGGGCAAACTTTCCGAACTCGCTTTCGACACTTATTTCGCCCTTGTGCATACGTATATATTCCTTTACGATATGTAATCCTATGCCTGTTCCCGAATGTCGCGATTCGGTATAAAACCGGTCGAACAGGTATGGAATGTTTTCTGGTTTTATGCCCTTTCCGCTGTTTTCTATCGAGAGGCGGACCATATTTTCCTCTCCCGAAATGCCGACCCTTACGTAACCGTTTTCGGGAGTAAACTTAAACGCATTGGAAAGCACGTTGACAAGGGTTTTTTCCATCATGTCGGAATCTATCCATATCTTGAAATCCTTAAAACCGGCCGTAAAATCGTATGCTATGCTGCGAACGGTGGCTACGCTGTCGAAATAGGTCATGACTTCGCGGGTGAAATTCACAATATCTACTTCCCTGATTTTAATCTTCTCCTGTTTGTTCTCTATTTTTCTGAAGTCGAGCAACTGGTTTATTACGCGCAACAAACGGTCTGCATTTTTCCGTATCATTTGCAAATCTTCCATATACGGAGAATCTTGCAACAGACTTGCCAGCTTGTCGAGCGGCGAAAGGATTAACGATAGCGGCGTGCGTACTTCGTGGGATACATTCGTAAAAAACTGCAACTTCGACGCCGTGACTTCTTTTATTTCGGCGTTAAGCTCTACCAGCTTGTGCCGCTGTTCCTCTTCTTTCTTGTTTATCTCGCGCAATGCCCTGTTAGTCCTGTGTAATATGCGGTTTATATAAAAAACGTATCCTGAGAGTATCACAAAGGCGATCATCAAAATTGATATAATCCATAGCGAATTTTGCAGAAAGTAAAAGCGGTCGTTCAGTATTTCGATTCTCGAATGTTGCGTTTCTATGCGTTGCTGGTAGTTTATAAGCTGTCTGGACTGTAACAGCAATGTTTTTGCCGTCGCCTGATCTACAAGCGCCGTTTGCAACGGAATAAATCTCTCTACCGGCTTGCCTTCCGCCAGACGCACCGCCGTCCGGACTACCTGCTCGCCGCCTGTCGGATATACGAATGAAGTATTAATGCGCCCGTCGGCTACTGCGTCCAATCCGGATTCCGGGACTGCGTCTACCCCGATTATGTGTATTTCTTTGCCCCTGACGGAATCCTGCCTTATGAAATATTCGCGTGCAGCTATTGCCATCATGTCATTATGAGCGAATACGAAATCAATATTTTCAGGCAACGGCAGGCTTTTTAGTCGAACAGCGGCAGTATCGTACCGCCATTCTCCTTCAAGTTTGATGAACCTGATATCCGAACGTCCCTTTAAACCGTCGACGAAACCGTTGTGACGTTCCTGTGCGGGCGAAGACATTGACAAGCCCCATACTTCAAGAATTACGCCGTCCTGCGGTATATGATTGATTGCATAATCGCCCGCAATCTTGCCGATTTCATAATTGCTTGCTCCTATAAAAGTCGTGTACAGTTCCGTATTGACTTTTCGGTCTGTGATGATTGTGGGTATGCCTGCGTTGTACGCTTCTTCGGCTACCGGTGTGAGCGGCTCGGATTCATTGGGTGATATAATCAGCACATCAACTCCCATGCCGATTAATTCGCGGATTTGCTCTATTTGCCGTTCATTTTTAGAATTGGCGTTGCGGATAACGAGTTCGATGTTATCGTAATTGGAAGTTTCGATTCGTATATCGCGTATCATCGTTTGCCGCCACGCATCATCAGTCATGCACTGGGAAAATCCTATTACGTATTTTCTTCCTTCATTTGAGTTATTGCAACTGCTGAAGAGGAAAATACAGAGGACTGCAAGTATGATATTTTTCGTGGCTGACATTTCGGTATTGATGGCTTGTTTAATCCGTCACACATTGAACCGTCACACATTGAATCGGAAGTGCATTATATCGCCGTCTTGGACGATATAGTCCTTGCCTTCGACGTACATTTTGCCGGCTTCCTTTACGGCGGCTTCCGTGCCGTAACCGATGTAATCGTCATATTTTATGACTTCTGCCCTTATGAATCCCTTTTCAAAGTCGGTATGTATTACTCCTGCGCACTGTGGAGCCTTGCTTCCCTTGCGATACGTCCATGCCCGCACTTCGGGAACTCCGGCTGTTAGAAACGTTTCAAGGTTAAGTAGCCGGTATGCCGTTTTTATCAGCCTGCTTACGCCCGATTCCTTCAACCCTATTTCGCCGAGAAACATCTCCCGCTCTTCGTGGCTCTCAAACTCGGCTATCTCGCTTTCTATCTTTGCGGCTATGACGAGTATCTCCGCCTGTTCCGCCCGGACTGCCTCGCGTACCTTTTCGACGTAGGCGTTGCCGTCGACCGCGCCCGATTCGTCTACGTTGCATACGTACAATACCGGTTTGTTGGTAAGCAGATACAGTTCGCGGGCTATTTTGTTTTCGTCTTTCGAATCGAACGTTACCGTGCGTGCGTTTTTGCCCTGTTCGAGCGTCTCTCTGTATCTTGCGAGGATTTCGAATATCTGCTTTGCCTGCTTGTCGCCTCCGGTTTGAGCCTGCTTCCGGACTTTCTCCATCCGGCTTTCTACCGTCTCAAGATCTTTTATCTGAAGTTCCATGTCGATAATTTCCTTGTCCCTGACCGGATTGACGCTTCCATCGACGTGCACTACGTTTGAATCGTCAAAACAGCGCAGAACATGGATTATAGCATCCGTTTCGCGTATGTTGGCAAGAAACTTGTTGCCAAGTCCTTCGCCCTTGCTCGCGCCTTTCACCAAACCGGCTATATCGACTATCTCGACCGTCGTGGGAACGATTTTGTCGGGATGAATCAACTCCGCCAGACGGTTAAGCCGCTCGTCGGGAACGGTGATGACGCCTACATTCGGTTCTATCGTACAAAAAGGAAAATTCGCCGCCTGCGCCTTGGCATTCGACAAACAGTTGAACAAAGTGGACTTTCCTACGTTGGGAAGCCCTACTATACCACATTTTAAAGCCATAATCTTACTATTAAAGCTGCAAATATACTACAATCCGGGAGAAAGGACAAATATTCTTCCGATTTTCGTTCGGCATCGCTTCTTTGTTCGGCGTCGCTTCTCTCGCTACGTAGACGCTAAAAGCAAGTCTCCTGACTTGCAGGATAAGCGAGGATTCTGCTTTGCTTATAACACGCCTATGCCGAACAGAGTTTAAAACGGTAGCTATCAGGTCAAGTTCCCGATAATATCCTGTACCTCATCGACAGGCAGGTCGGTAATATCCGCTATATCAACCACAGACTTGCCGCGATGATAACACTTGATAACCAGTTCCACGTTGCGTTGTCTGATGCCGCGCGTCTCGCCGATGCTGATGCCGCGCGTTTCGCCAATGCTGATACCGCGCATCTCGCCAATGCTGATGCCCCGC
>JAITPH010000037.1 GCA_031289515.1 Tannerella sp. | reverse complement strand
GTTATAGCGGGCGCGCCGGGTCTTGCTCCCGACGATTACAAACGGTTTATTGCAGGGAATTTCGGCTCTGCCATCGTGTACGGACAGACTTACGATTTGCTGCGCCATGCCGACGTTGCTTTAGTGACTTCCGGCACTGCAACGCTTGAGACAGCCCTGTTTCGCGTTCCGCAGGTCGTTTGCTATTATGTAAACGGCGGAAAGCTGACGAGTTTCGTTTTTAACCGTTTCTTTCATATCCCTTTCATTTCGCTTGTCAATCTGATTGCCGGAAAAGAGGTAGTGAAGGAACTTTTCGGCGGCGATTTCACCTCCAAAAAAGTGTTTGAAGAGCTGAAACGAATTGTCGAAGACCCTGAATACAAAAGGAAAATGCTTGAAGGGTATGATTCGATAATCGAAGATCTCGGCAAGCCCGGAGCTTCAGCGCGAACGGCAAAGCTGATTGTCGGCTCACTGCTCGCTTCGGAGGCATGATTTTTCCCGTCTCAAAAAAAAAGTTTCCGAAAAAACTTGCAAATATAAGTTTAAACTAATACCTTTGCGCCGCTTTTCCTGATAAAGTGCGGGATTGTCTCATGGTGTAAAGGTAGCACAACAGGTTTTGGTTCTGTTAGTCCAAGTTCGAATCTTGGTGAGACAACATTCTTTCCCGCCCGAAAATCAAGTCTTATTTTGCAATCAGCAAAAAATAGTTCTTTTTTCCGCGTTGTACGAGCAGGTATTTGCCGTTCAGCAGCGAATCGGTCGTTATGACGGCTTCCGGCTCTGCAAATTTCTCTTTATTAATGCTCACGCCGCCGTTTTGTACCATCTTGCGCATCTCGCCTTTCGAGGAAAATACATTCGCTTTCTCGACAAACAAATCCGTGGCTTTAATCCCTGCCGACAACTCGTCGCGCGATATGTCGAATTGCGGAACGCCCTCAAATACGGACAGCAACGTATCTTCGTCGATTTTCTTCAAAGTATCCGACGTTGCATTGCCGAAAAGGATATTCGAGGCTTCGATAGCCGCGTTATAGTCTTCTTCCGAATGTACCATGACGGTCAATTCGCGTGCCAGCCGTTTCTGTAACGGTCGCAAATGCGGCGTTTCCGCCTGTTCCTTTTCGATAGCCTCGATTTCTTCCTGCGGCAATGCCGTAAAGATTCTGATATATTTTCCCGCGTCCTCGTCGCTGACGTTCAGCCAGAACTGATAGAATTTGTAGGGAGAAGTATAGCGGCGGTCTAACCAGACATTGCCCGATTCGGTTTTGCCGAACTTGCCGCCGTCGGCTTTGGTGATAAGCGGACAGACGAGTGCAAACGCCTCCGCTTCAGCGCCTAACGTGCGGCGTATCAGTTCCGTACCGGTTGTAATATTGCCCCATTGGTCTGACCCGCCCATTTGAAGACGGCAACCCTCGTTTTGATACAAATGCAGAAAATCGTATCCCTGCAAGAGCTGATAGGAAAATTCTGTGAACGACATGCCCACGTTGGAATCCGAGCTAAGGCGTTTCTTCACCGAATCCTTTGCCATCATATAGTTTACCGTGATATGTTTGCCGACGTCGCGGATGAAATCCAGAAACGAATAATTCTTCATCCAGTCGTAGTTATTGACCATTTTCGCCGCGTTGGGAGCGTCGGAATCGAAATCCAGAAACCGGGCCAACTGTTTTTTTATGCACTCCTGATAATGTCGCAAGGTGGCTTCATCAAGCAGTTTACGTTCCGCCGACTTCATCGACGGATCGCCAATCATACCGGTAGCGCCGCCGATAAGAGCTATCGGGCGATGTCCGGCGCGTTGAAAGTGCTTCAGCATCATAACGCCTACCAAATGTCCGATATGCAGCGAGTCGGCTGTCGGATCGAAGCCTATATATGCCGACGTCATACCTTTTTGCAGATATTCTTCGGCGCCCGGCATGATGTCGTGTATCATGCCTCTCCATTTCAATTCTTCAACAAAGTTCATTATATATATTTTTATTGTTTATACTCTACTGCTCGGCGTTCTCCCCATGACGCGCTCCCGATCATATAAGCGGCGCAAAATTACATCAAATATTTTGAATCCCATACGGCAAGCCGAAATAATTTCAGGGTACGGGGTCATATCCGCTGCCGCCCCATGGGTGACATCTCAGGATTCGTTTTATCGCTAACAGGCTTCCCTTGAGCGGCCCATGCTTCTTGAGCGCCTGTACTGCATATTCCGAACAAGTCGGCGTATACCGGCAACTTGCGGGCGTCAATGGCGATATGCAATATTTGTAAAAGTATATCGGCGCAAGAAGGATGGCAGTCAGCAATCGTTTCATGGCGACGTCTCTTTTCGACAAATGGTTTTCAGCGCTTTTATCACGGCTTTCTCTATATCGGAATACGTCAATATATCGTTGCAAATATACAGGAATCCGATATGCAGACGTTTTTCGCAGAGCGGGAACGTGTTTTTGTTAAGCCTGTAAGCCTCGCGAACGAGCCTTTTGATTCTGTTTCGTTTGACCGCGCTTTTGAAGCGTCTTTTCGGTACGCTTGTCAAGACGCTGACGCCCTGTCTTGAAGAAGATTCTCCAAAGTCGGATACATATATTATTCTTAAAGGATAAGACATGAACGATTGTCCTTTGTCGAACAATCTCTCAATATCTTTTTTTAAAGATAAACGCTCGCTTTTTGGAAACAGATTCCTTTCAGGGAGTTCCATCGGTGACGCCGTTACCCATTTCCTTTTTCAGATATAGCTCAAGGGCGGCTATCATGGACGGAGATTCGGGGGTAGGCGCTTCGATATCGAGACGCAGTCCGGCGTCGACGGCAGCTTTTGCCGTTGTCGGGCCAAAACAGCCTATGCGGATATCCTGTTGATTGAACTCCGGAAAGTTCTTCATCAGCGACGAAATTCCCGACGGACTGAAAAACAGTAACATGTCATAGTCGAATTTCTCGTTCTCGGTGAAGTTATTGCTTACTGTGCGATACATTATCGCTGTCCTGTAATGGATTTTCTTCGTATCGAGACCCATCTTGAGGTCGTCCTTGTGAATGTCCGATACCGGAATGAGATACTTCTCCTTGGAATGTTTGCCTACAACCTTTACCAAATCAGTCAATTGACCGTTTTGACCGTAAAAAACTTTTCGCTTGCGGTAAATAATATATTTCTGCAAATAGACCGCAATCGTCTCTGTTATACAGAAATACTTCATCGTTTCCGGAATTGTCACTCGCATCTCTTCGCAGAGATGAAAGAAATGATCAACTGCCGTTCGCGCCGTGAATATGACCGCGCTGTAATCCAAAACGGATACTCGTTGTTGCCTGAACTCTCTTGCCGATATCGGCTCAACCTTGATGAACGGTCTGAAGTCGATTTCTACGCCATATTTCTTTGCAATGTCAAAATATGGAGATTTGCCCGAAGCAGGCTCAGGTTGGGATACCAACATTTTCTTGATAATCACTGACATATATTATTTGTTTCGATAATATTATATATATAAATCAATCCTTCATAGAAAAGTACCAACGGTACTATTTCCAAGGCGCAAAGGTACAAACTTAAAAACAATAACCCCGTATTTTTATTTAAAAAGATGTAAATAAATCTAAACACAAGAATTATTCTGAAGGATAAATAGCTGATAATTACGACAATGAGCGCCATAAAAAAATATTTGCCGATAAGCAAAATCCATAAAACAGGAATATATAAAAGTATGCCGAAGGTACAAAACAGCGCATTGTGATTTGTGAACATCATCTTATAAGCCGATCTTCCGATGAATATATATCCGAAAATGGCGTACAAAGCGTTTCTGAACAGGTAAAAAATGAAGATAAAAACCGAAAACATACCTGTCAGAATCAGAGTTGATGCAATGCCGGGCTTTGGGAAGTAACCGTATTCGACCAGGGTAAGGAATATTAAGACGCCGCTCAAAATCATGGCTTGAAAAATCATGAACGAATTGAACAGAAAGCTGTCTTTTTCGGTCGTCTCGAAGATGCTGTGTCGCTGTTCGCCTGCGCTGATGTTGCTTATCATCTTGCCGAACAGGGGCGCATTGAAGCGGAAAATTACAGCAAAAACAGACAAAAGCAAGAGCGCTACGAGCAACAAGACGTCGTTCGAGAACGTTGTATCACCAAGGAGTATGCCTGTAAATCCCTCAAAATCAGCGTTGTCCATTCGTTTAATCAATGCTTTCGGCTGTAAAGGTAGTGATTTTTACGAACAAAAACAAGAAAAACCGGTCATACTTTTATTTTGCCTGACAGCACATTGTTGTAATCATCGTAGTTTTTGCGGAGCAGCTCAGGCGTGTCGAGTTGGTACGGACACTTTTCGGAGCATTCGCGGCATTGCAGGCAGTCCTCTATTTGCTTCATTTTTTTTTGTATCTCCGGCGTTAGCTGCAATTCGGCGGGCGAGCGACGCAACAGCAGCGACATGCGTGCGCAGTTGCTGATTTCTATGCCGACCGGACAAGGCATGCAATAACCGCATCCCCTGCAAAACTCGCCTTTCAAATCTTTTCGCTCCTGTTCGACGAATCGCTTGACGTCGCCGTTCATTGCAGGCGGATCGCCGATGTACGAAAGAAATTCGTCGAGTTCGTTTTCGCGTTGGACGCCCCAGATAGGAAGTACGGCGTCGTATTGCGCCAGAAATGCGTAGGCTGCCCGCGAATTTGTTATCAGCCCCCCTGCAAGCGCTTTCATCGCAATAAATCCCATGTCGTGTTCTTTGCATTTTTCGACTAACAGCGTATCCTTATCATCCGAAAGATAGCTGAAAGGGAATTGCAAAGTCTCGTAAAGGCCGCTTTCTATCGCCTCCATTGCCACGGCAAAGCGGTGGTTTGTTATGCCGATATGTCGAACTTGCCCTTTTTCGACAGCTTCCGTCATTGCCTCATACAAGCCGCTACCGTCGCCCGGCTTCGGACAAAAAGGCGGATTGTGAAACTGATAGACGTCCAAGTAGTCGGTTTGCAGATTTTTTAGCGTAGTCTCCAAATCTTTCCGGAAATCCGCGTCGTTGGCAGCCATAGTCTTTGAGGTGATTACGACCTTGTCGCGCATTCCCCGAAACGCCTTGCCCAATTTTGCTTCGCTGTCGGTATAAAACCGTGCCGTATCAAACAGGCCGACGCCGCCGTCGAGGGCTTTGTGCAGCAGGCGTATAGCCTCTTTTTCGGAGATTCGCTGTATGGGCAACGCGCCGAAACCGTTTTTATTGACCGTTATTCCGGTCTTGCCCAATCTTACCGTTTCTGTTCTGTTTATTCCTTCC
Source organism: Tannerella sp. (assembly GCA_031289515.1). Classification (GTDB taxonomy): domain Bacteria; phylum Bacteroidota; class Bacteroidia; order Bacteroidales; family Tannerellaceae; genus Tannerella. Next base: position 8,587 of record JAITPH010000037.1, on the reverse strand, counting down.
ATGTGATGATATAATTTTCTGCAATCATGTAATTTATAATATATGTACGCAGGAGAGGCGTTTTTGTTTCCCGCAGCCGTATCGTTCCCTTGTCGGATAAAACAAACGGATATATCCGTAAATGCCTGATGAAATCTACTTCCGTTTGCAGCAACGCTTTGAACGCCGTTTCTTTGGCGCACCAGCAAACGGTAGCAAGATCAAAACATCTCAATTCCGGAGATTCTGGAGATTCCGAAATTTCGCAACCGGCGCCAAGCAAAGCGAACATTTTCAGTTCGTCGGTGCTCAAAAACCTTTCGCGCAGTCGCCAAGCCCGCTCGGAATGATATTCGATGTCCACGCCGAGCGCTTCGTATTCGCCGAGAATTACGGCGGCAAAGCCTTTTGTATGCGAGAAACTGACACGGTAACGCCGGTTGCGCAGCGAAGGCGCGCCGTTTTCGTCGTAATCGACTATCTGCTCCTCTCTCAAAAGGTATTTAAGCAGTAACCTCACGGCAAGCCATTCCTGTTTGCGACTGTCCGATTTTATCTTGTCTAATTCAGCGCAGTACAAATCAGCGTTTTCAAACGCGGCGAGCATCTCCTGCCATGTCTCGTCAATTTTCATTATGCCCATTAGCGGCGAAGAACCGAGAGTAAGTATTGACATTATTTCTTCCAATAAAACGTTTGAATCAGCTCGGTTACATCGTTTTTGATATAATCGGTAACAGGCGCGATGGAATCCGGATCGGTTTTGTGCCTGTAATATAAAGCGCCCCGAAAAAAGTGCGAAACGCTGTCGGTAAGCCAAAATTGCACCGGCGAAGCCGTTTCGCCTTCAACCGCGTAAAACATGCCGTACACGCCCGACGCGCTGTTTTCATAAGCCTTTTCGGTTATGGCGGCAGCTTGTTTAACGGCGCGTTCTACAAGTCGGCGACTTTCGGTCGTGTATTCGTCAAGCGTTCCGGGCGTTATCGACTTGTAGCTGCAATAAATTTTTGCGTTGAGGGCAGGGTAGTCAATATTCAGCCAGTAAGCCGCGCTGTCATTCGGAAGCATCTCTATCACAGCCAGATGCGACACGGCGAAAGCATAAGGCAAATCGTCTTCGTTAAAGTAAGCATACTGCGCGCTCGGAAACTCAATACGTAGCTGCCCTTTCGGTTTTGGGGTGTAACTTCTTGAACAAGAGAGCAATGTGGAGAGCAAAATAAACGAAGAAATTGTCCGTATCATCATTTTCCCTTTTTGCCCTCCCTTTTTTGCGGGATTACGCCGAACTTTATTTTCAAAATGCGTCTGTCGTCGGCTTCAAGGATGCGAAAACGGTAGTTCCTGTAATCGACGACGTCGCGTCTGTGCGGCAATGTGCCTTTGATGGCGAGCAACAGACCTGTCAGCGTCTCGGCTTCCTCCGTATGTTCGCTGAACTCGAAAGGCGGGACGCCTGTTTCGCGGAAGAAATCGTTCAGCTGCGTCTTGCCCTCGAAAATATAACTGCCGTCGGGCAACGACATGAACGAATGTTCGTCTTCGTCGTATTCATCAGATATGTCGCCTATTATCTCCTCAATGATATCTTCCATCGTGACCAACCCCGACATACAGCCGAACTCGTCTACAACTATGGCGATATGCGTTTTGTTCACCCGAAGCTCGTTCAGCAGGTCATAAATCTTTTTTGTCTCCGGCACAAAAAACGGCTGCCGTATAAGCGATTGCCAATCATCCCTGTCCGGTTTGTTCAGCGTCGGAATAATATCCTTTGCGAAAAGCACGCCCTTGACGTTATCCTCGTTGTCGCCGTAAACAGGAATGCGCGAATAGCCCGATTTGACGATGACGTTAATAACGTCCCTGATACTGCTTTTGATGTCAATTGCCTCAATATCAGTGCGCGGCGTCATTATCTCGTTTGATTTCTTGTTGTAGAAATGTATTATTTCATCGAGCATCTCCTGTTCCTCGTACATGTCGCTGGGAACTTCGTTTACTAATGGCGATTGCTTTTTCTTGACGCTTTCGTTTTCCGGATTCTCTACCGGAATCGACGTCAAGCGTATAAGCGGAGCGCATATCCTGACGATTGCCCTTAATATGGGCGACATTACCTGCGCCGTTCCGAGTTTGTGATTCGTCATTACCTTTGGCGCAAAGCCGTAGAAAATCGTCCATAGCGCAGTCGACGCCACAAAAGCGATGATATAATTGAACGGACATACGACCAGGTCCGGTAAGTCCGTGCCGTAAATGCACAGCAAAGCGACTGCAATGATGATAAGCGCATATATCACACTGCATGAGGCTTTCATGAGCCGAAGACGACCGGACAGGTAAATAATAGCTTTATCCCTTGCCGACGAACTTTCTTCGACTTTGCTCATATCATCCTGCGAAAGATATGATATGGCGTTTTCGGCAGCGGACAAGACGGTTGCAAAACAAAGTAACAACAAGGCAGAGCCTAAAGCTGCCGCAAAATGCGTCGTTATATCGACATTATCTATTTGCAGCAGCAATCCCGGAAAATAATCGTCTGATTCCAAAGTATAACATGTTATTTAGTACCTTCAAAATGGCAAATCATCAGCCGGCTCGGGCGCTTGCGGTATCTCCGTCGGAGTCGGAACATCCGACTTGGTCGGGGAAGCGGCGGGAGTTGCGGAGGCATTGGCGCTTTGAGCCGCCCCTTCACGGCTTCCCGAACTTGTAGGCATGAACTCGATACGGTCAGCATAAATCTCTGTTATGTAATGCTTTATGCCATCCTTGTCATCGTAGTTGCTGTAACGGATCTTGCCTTCGACATATAAGAGAGAGCCTTTCTTGACATATTTCTCCACGAACTGCGCGCGATCGCGGTATACAACAATATTGTGCCATTCCGTGCGTTCGGGGACTTCGGTCCCGTTTGCCAGTTTAAAACCTCTTTCGGAGGTCGCCAATGAGAATTTTGCTACGACATTCGTGCTGTCGAAGTAGCGAACATCGGGGTCTTTCCCCGCATATCCGATTAGAATAACCTTGTTTAACGACATAGTATAAATGTTTAGAGTTTGAAATTATCTACAAATGTACGGTCTTTTTTTGAAATTTCAAACTTTCCGCAACTTTTTTTTGTCGGCGTCTCCGAAGCGTAAACAGTCGAAAAACGCTGTATTGATACGTACTTTGGTCATTATTTGAGGCAAGAGCGCAGAAAAATTATTTGCCTTCAAGCAAAAAAAAAGTCGTTTTTTTTTTCATATTCAGAGAAAAACAGTATATTTGCAGTCCGAAAATTGAAATGTAATATTCATTTAATAAATTATTTGACATGACAAAAGCAGAACTTATTAGCCTGATAGCAAAAAACACAGGCGTTGAGAAACAAGAGGTTTTAAACATTGTGAAGTCCCTCATGGAGACGATCAAGACGTCTTTGGAGGAAGGCGAGAATGTTTATTTGAGAAGTTTTGGAAGTTTTATCGTAAAGAAAAGGGCAGAGAAGAAGGCTCGTAATATTTCCAAGAACACTACTATTACTATTCCGGAGCATAACGTTCCGGCGTTTAAGCCGTCAAAAGTATTCTTGGAAGCAGTATCAAGCGGCAAGAAAAAAGCTAACAAGAAGAAATAATAAGAACACAATAAAGGAGGAGCGCTATGCCAAGTGGTAAGAAGAGAAAAAGACATAAGATGTCTACGCACAAGCGTAAAAAAAGACTGAAGAAGAACAGACATAAGAAGAAATAGGTCTGTGAGTAGAATCTGAAAGAACAAGCTTAATAAGGGTATGTTATTTAAGTTTGTTCTTTTATTTATCGCAAAAAAAATAGCAGTGGTAAGCCAGATAATAGTAGACGTAAACCAGAAGGAAGTATCCATCGCAGTACTGGAGGATAATGTGCTTGTCGAGTTTCAGAAAGAAGCCCGTAATGAGTCCTATGCCGTTGGAGATATATACTTTGGGAAGGTCAAGAAGTTGTTGCCGGGTCTGAATGCCGCGTTTATCGACGTCGGCTATAAAAAAGAAGGATTCCTTCATTATCAGGATCTTGGGTCGAATTTCATCACGCAGCAAAAGTATCTGAAAAGACTCTTGTCCGGCGATAAGAAAAATACTGTTTTTTCGAAGATACAGATATGCCCGGAGTTGCCCAAGAACGGAAAAATCTCGGACATACTGACCGCAGGCGAGGAAGTACTGGTGCAGATAGCCAAAGAGCCTATCTCTACAAAAGGGCCTCGCCTGACAACCGAGCTGTCGTTCGCCGGTCGCAATCTCGTTTTGATGCCGTTCAACGACAAGGTATCGGTATCGACTAAAATCAAGTCGAACGAAGAACGCGCCCGCCTGAAGCAGCTTATCCAAAGCGTTAAAGACAAGAATTTCGGCGTTATAGTCAGGACTTCGGCCGAAGGCAAGCGGGTCGCCGAGCTTGACCACGAACTCAGAACATTGCAGCAACGCTTTGACGATAACATCGTCAAACTGCCCAAAGCCAGAAAACCGTCGCTTTTTTACGAAGAGACATCGCGCATGGTCGCTTTGCTGAGAGACATCCTGAATCCCACCTTCACTCATATATACATTAATAATAAGGTCGTCTACGAGAATGTGCTTGACTATATCAAGCTGATATCGCCGACTCAAAAAGAAATTGTAAAACTATACGAAGGCGAGATACCGATATTCGATCATTTCTCGATTACCAAGCAGATAAAATCGTCGCTTGCCCGCACGGTAACGATTCGCAACGGCGCTTATCTGATAATCGAGCATACCGAAGCAATGCACGTCGTCGATATAAACAGCGGCAATCGCTCGAACAAGAACAGCAACGCCGAGCCGGAAGAAAATTCGCTCAACGTCAATCTTGCGGCGGCCGACGAGCTTGCACGGCAACTGCGCCTGCGAGATATGGGAGGCATCATCGTCATAGATTTCATCGACATGGGCGAATCGGCTAACCGGCAGAAACTGTACGAACATATCAATTCCGCAATGTCGAACGACCGCGCCAAGCATAACATCTTGCCTCTGAGCAAATTCGGACTATTGCAGATAACGCGCCAGAGAGTGCGCCCGATAGTCGACGTCGAGACGGACGAGAAATGTCCGACCTGCTTCGGCACAGGCCACGCCAAACCGTCGATATTATTCACCGATACTCTCGAAGAAAAGCTCAAAACATTGACTAACGAGCTGCATATCAAGGAGTTCAAACTTTATGTTCATCCATACGTCCATGCCTACATCACAAAAGGCGTGATTTCTACGTTTACGAAATGGAAATGGAAGTATTGCAAAAGCATGAAAGTTGTGCCCGACCAAAGTCTCGGCTTCTTGGATTACAAATTCTATGATGCTGAAAATAACGAGTTTGAGATAAACGACAAATTGGAAATCAATCCCGTCATAAATAAATGACGCGAATGTTTTGATATTTCGGAAAAAAGATGTATCTTTGCGGCAGAATTGACGTGGAAAGATTTGTATTGCTTGCAACCACGGGAAAAAATGCTAAAATCTTATTTCCTTTATTTGCCATTCGGCAGTAGCACAACCTCAACGTTGATTCATTTTATTAATTTATTAACTACTTAATTATTAAGAAAATGAGTTACTTATTTACTTCAGAGTCGGTGTCGGAAGGACACCCCGACAAAGTGGCAGACCAGATTTCTGACGCTTTATTAGACGAATTTCTTGCTCACGACAAGGATTCGAAAGTTGCATGTGAAACGTTGGTGACGACCGGTCAGGTAGTAGTCGCCGGCGAAGTCAAGTCCAATTCTTACGTAGACGTACAGGACGTTGTCCGCCGCGTGATACGGAGAATCGGCTATACCAAGAGCGAATATCAGTTCGAATCAAATTCGTGCGGCATATTGTCGGCTATACACGAACAAAGCTTGGACATAAATCGCGGCGTCGAGCGCAAGGATCCTTACGATCAGGGTGCAGGCGATCAGGGAATGATGTTCGGATACGCTACAAACGAGACGGAGAACTACATGCCGTTGGCTCTCGATATTGCTCACAGTCTGCTTAAAGAACTGACGGCGATACGGAAAACGGAGATTGAACTGATGCCGTATCTTCGTCCGGACGCCAAAAGTCAGGTGACAATCGAATACGACGACAACGGCGCTCCGAAACGCATTGATACGATAGTTGTTTCGACGCAGCATGACGATTTTATCAAGGCGGAAAACGGACGCTCGCAGGACGCGGCAGACCTCGATATGCAAAATGCCATTGCCAATGACGTCAAGGACATACTCATACCTCGTGTTAAAGCCAAATATCCTCTTAATGTGCAGGCGTTATTCAACGACAACATCAATTATTACGTTAATCCTACCGGAAAGTTTGTTATCGGCGGTCCTCACGGCGACACCGGTCTGACGGGTCGCAAGATTATTGTAGATACCTACGGCGGCAAGGGCGCGCACGGTGGCGGAGCTTTTTCGGGTAAAGATCCGTCGAAGGTAGACCGCTCGGCGGCATACGCTTCGCGTCATATCGCCAAAAACCTTGTCGCAGCAGGCGTTGCCGACGAAATTCTTGTGCAGGTATCTTATGCGATAGGTATTGCCAAGCCGATGAATATTTTCGTGAACACTTACGGACGTGCTAAGGTGAATCTTACCGACGGCGAGATAGCAAACAAGATTGCGGAATTATTCGACATGCGCCCGAAAGCTATCGAGGAGCGTCTGAAATTGCGTAATCCTATTTATCTCGAAACAGCCGCTTACGGTCACGTCGGCCGCACGCCCAAATTTGTAAAGAAAACATTCACGTCGCGCTATACGGAAACGGTAGTGCAGGAAGTAGAATTGTTCACTTGGGAAAAACTCGATTATATCGCTAAGATAAAGGAGGCTTTCGGGATGTAATTGGCAATTGACAATGGTGGCGTGTCAAAAGTAGGCATGTCTTTGTTCGGCGAAGGCTCCGGTCCCAATGTCGTCAATCTAAGGAAGTCATGTCGACCGAAGCGTAGCCTCTTTTCGTCATGTCGACCGGAGCGCAGCGGAGTGGAGGCATCTGTTATCCTACACGCGAGATGTCTCCACTACGCTCCACTCCGGTCGACATGACGGAACAGGATAGAATGTTATTGGCAGGAATGAAGCAATCCGGAAAATACAGGGCGCTGGATTGCTTCGTTCCTCGCAATGACGTCCGTCAATCTCAATTGTCAATTATTGAAACCGGATTGCGTTGCGGGCTTGCAATGATGGGGGATGTACGCCATTTCCAATACGTTTGGGGCTTGCTTTGTGAAAACTTGACATTACGGGATGGGTGAAAAAAAGTTGCATGGCGAAAAGCCTGTATTCATCGGGTGTTTAGGGGCTTTTAACGTTTTGTTTGAAATTTTTTTGAAGAAAATTGCAAAAAAGTTTTTTTATTCGGATTTGATTCTGTAACTTTGTGCCGTTTTGTTGTGACCGTATACTGAAGCAGGATAATTCTCTCCCGTAAAGCCAAGGGAAAAGCGATTGTTTGCTCATAAGCGCTCTTAGTATATACTTCATACAAAGACTAAAAAAATGTAATGATTACAATACTAATTTAAAAAAAATATATCGTATGAGAAAAAAAGATTACTTTTTAGCGTCCTGCATTGCGTCAATAATGCTTTGCAGTACAGCCTCTTACGGACAACAAGGAGTTTTGCTGCCCGAAAAAAATAGGGGGGGGGGATTTTTAGAACACGTCCATGACGAGACGTGCAACCATGACCATGAGTCGGAAGGCTCCCAGCTTACGTATGAAGAATATCTTAAGGTGATGGAAAGTTCGTTGGACAGTATAACTCTTCGACGAAAAGTTCACCCGGATGGCAGTGATACTATTCATGGCGCTTTCGATGTCGATAGCGTATTAGGAGCCGGCGAATCGGCCGTCTTAAAGAAACAGTTCGTTACTTGGCCTCTTGCCGACAATGACCCTGTTATTAGCGTGATTCATATCGGTAGCGAGTATTCGAAAAATGCCGTTATTAATATTTACAGCAACGACGGTGAAGTCAATGGCGCTTTAGAAGAGGTGAGAATGTTTAATGAGACTCATGGAGGTGAAACTACTAATGCTCAATTTTTGGCTAATACTCCTAATACTAGCAAACCCAATGTTTCTGATTGGTATCTTCCTCATACTAATGCTAATGTTTCTCAAAGTGGCAGTACGCCGGCTTATCGAGTTTTTGTTGATGAAGTAAAATACGTTCCGGCTATGGACGCTTTAAAAAACTCGCTTGTAACAATTTCTACAAACGCTGCAACAAATAATACTAATGCCTTTAATTATTTGAAAGCTCAGAGTGTGGTAGTAACTACGACACAACAAGGTTATAATCATCCTTATGCGTATCCAAATTCTTTTGGTTGGCAAGCTACTAGTCATTCTCAAGGTAACTACGCCGGCTCTGTAATGTATCCGTTTTACAATCCAGCGGATGATCGTTATTACATAACCGTACACAACCACGCAACATCTCCTTATTGGATACCTCCCGGAGTTTTTTGGTTTACAGGTGATAAAGCCGGAGTTGCTTACACTTCGACACGCAATACGGACGGAACGACAGACGACAGT